>JAFYBD010000141.1 GCA_017540385.1 Lentisphaeria bacterium | reverse complement strand
GGATCGTGAACTCGATGTCGAGCATGTCGTGATAGTGCTTCTCGAGTTTGTTGCGGATACCGACGAGCTCCTTGTAGGTCTTCGGGAGCATCTCTTCCATCGAGGTCAGGTGCTTGTTCTGCTCGTTCTTCGTCTCGTTGTTCAGCGGGAACGGGGTGCGGGTGCCGGCGACGACGTCTTCGCCCTGGGCGTTGATGAGCCATTCGCCGTAGAACTTGTTATCGCCGGTGGCCGGGTCGCGCGTGAACGCCACGCCGGTGGCGGAGGTGTCGCCCATGTTGCCGAAGACCATGCTCTGGACGTTGACGGCGGTGCCCCAGTCGTCCGGGATGCCTTCGATGCGGCGGTAGGAGACGGCCTTCTTGCCGTTCCAGCTCTTGAAGACGGCGCCGATCGCGCCCTGGAGCTGGAGCATGGGATCGTCGGGGAATTCGCGCTTCAGGACCTTCTTGATGCGGACCTTGAAGTCCTTGCAGAGCTTCTTCAGGTCGGCCACGGAGAGGTCGGTGTCGCTCTTGTAGCCTTTGGCCTTCTTCAGGTCGTCGAGCATGGTGTCGAGCTGCTTGCGGATGGCGCAGCCTTCGGCGGGCTCGATGCCCTCGGCCTTTTCCATGACCACGTCGGAGTACATCATGATGAGGCGGCGGTAGGCGTCGTAGACGAAGCGTTCGTTGCCGCCGGTACGCTTGACGAGGCCGTCGATGGTGCTGGTGGCGAGACCGACGTTCAGGACGGTTTCCATCATGCCGGGCATGGATTTACGGGCGCCGGAACGGCAGGAGACGAGGAGCGGGTTCTTCGGATCGCCGAAGGTCATGCCCATGACCTTTTCGACTTTTGCGAGAGCGGTCTTGATCTGGGCGTCGAGGCCGGCGGGATTCTTCTGGCCGTTGGCGAAATAATCGACGCAGCATTCCGTGGTGATGGTGAATCCGGCAGGGACCGGGAGACCGAGTTTCGCCATTTCGGCGAGGTTTGCGCCTTTGCCGCCGAGCAGTTCATTCATGGATGCGTCGCCGTCGCTCATGCCTTTGCCGAACAGATAGACGTACTTTTTCGCGGAAGATTTCTTCATTCGAAATCCTTTCTGACAGTTGGTTTGCGTTGTTTTCTGGCGTGTTTTTTTACAATCGGTGAAAAGTATAACCATACAATATACAGATTTTTCCTGAAAAATCAAGTCATTTCCGCGTAGGAAATGTTAAAAAAGCGCTGAAATCGTTTTTTTAATGTGCATGCACTGCCGCGAAAACGGCACTTGACATTCCGCCCGTTCCGCTCACAGGAAGCAGATACGGGTGATGCACTGGTCGAAGTTTTCCTGGCCGCTCAGGATGTCGATCTCGATGCGGAGGAAGAGGAACGGCAGGTCGCGGCGGTCGAGCCGCGGCATGCGGACGGCGTCCTTCTCCGTGGTCAGGATGTACTCGGCTCCGGCGGCCTTGGCGTCGTTCACGAAGTCGATCATCTCCTGCTGGCTGTAGCGGTGATGATCGGCGAAATGGCGTTCCAGCACCAGCACGCCGCCGTGCTGCAGCAGGAACGCGTTGAAGCTAGCCGGATTCGCGATGGCGGACAGCGACGCGATCTTCAGGCCGTTCAGCATGGTGAGCGGGAACCGGACGCCGCGGTCGAACACGTCCTCGAGGTATTTCGGCTTGTGGCAGCACTCGATGATCTCGGCGCGGCGGTTGTGGCGGCGCAGGAAATCTTTCAGGTGGCGCAGGCGCGGCGACGCGTCGGATTTGGTGAGGAAGATGTAGTCGGCGCGGCGGATGTTCTTGATGGGCTCGCGGAGCAGGCCGCGCGGCAGCACGTGATGGTTGCCGAAAGGCGAGGTGGAGTCCACGAGCAGGATGTTCAGGTGGGGCCGGAGTCCGAGGTACTGGAATCCGTCGTCCATGATGAGCGTGTCGGTCTGAAATTCCTCAATGGCGTAGAGCCCGGACTTCACGCGGTCCTTGTCGACCAGCACGACCACGTCCTTCAGGTTCGTCGCGAGCATGTAGGGCTCGTCGCCGGCGGACAGCGAGTTCAGGAGCAGGTTTTTCCCGTCGGAGACCACGCGGGGGGGGATCACGCCTTTGCGCGAGGCGAATTTCCGGCGCAGCTTGTCGACGAACGACCTGTCGCGGCTGCGGTAGCCGCGGCTGAGCACGGCCACGCGCCGTCCCTTGCGGCTCAGCGTCTTCGCGAAGATCTCCACGACGGGCGTCTTGCCGGTGCCGCCGCAGGTGAGGTTGCCGATGCTCACCACGAGGCAGCCGATGGAGTGGTTGCGGATCACGCGGTTTTCGTACAGCCAGAGGCGGAACTGCACGGCGCGGCGGTAGAACCTGGACGCGAGGAAGAGAAAGCCGTAGGTCAGCCTGTCGAAGGACCCGCGGCGTTTCTCCTGGATGATCTCGATGAAATACTGCTCCAGGTTTTCGCCCAGTTCGTGGAACGTCATAATCCGAGTCCCGGTTCCTCTTCGTGCGTTCCTTCTTCCTCAAGGGGATAGATGGCCTTTTCCTTCAGGGTCTGGAAGAATTCCACGTCGGCGGGATATTCCTGCGCCACGAACATCGTGAGTTTCACGTTGTGGGTCTTCGAGAACATGCGGACCTCATTGATCGCATCGGAGGTCATGTTCGTCGTGGTCAGGACGATGGTCTCGAACGGCGTCTTATTATAGATGGCTTCCAGGTCGTGGCTGGTCCCCAGCACGCGGAATCCGTAGACGTTCAGTTTCCGCAGCGACAGGTCGTCGTCCACGATGCCGATGATGCGGAACGGGCACGAGAGGTGTCTGCCTGTGTAGAGGCTGGTGAGGTAGATGCGGCATCCGAGGCCGCCGCCGTAGATGATCGTGCTGTGATGGCGGGCTTCCGGGGTGTTCTTGAGGTAGTACGACCTCAGCGCGAAGGCTTCGAAGTAGCGGAGGATGAAGCGTTCGCCGAGGATGAGACTCCAGGAGATCGTCGTCTGAAGCATGAAGAGCGTGAACATGGAACGGGGGGGGATGCCGTCGAAGACCCAGAGTTTCTTGCCGAGGATGTTCAGCAGGATGAACGACAGGATCGCCGACAGGAGCAGCAGTTTCGAGAGGAAATAGTATCGTTCGAGCCCGGCGCGAAGCCAGTACGTCTTGTACACGCCCGAGAAGATCAGGATCAGGAAGTACGGCACCACCAGCACCAGGAACGACCGGTAGTTGAACGTGGCGGCGACTTGTCTCGGGACCAGGAAGTACAGCAGGAAAAACGTTCCGGAGACGAGGAATACGTCGAGCAGAGGGTGCGCCGCGGTCAGGATGAAGGATTTGCGCGGCACGCGGACTCCCTGCGCCACGACCGTCATCGACGCGAGGAGCTCGATGTTCGCCAGGCGGAGCGTGAAGAAGACCGCGATCACGACCAGCAGGAACGCCAGGGCGGGCATGCTGCGTCCGACGAACGTGAGGGCGATGGCGCCGATGGAGAAGAGGACGGAGATGGTGTACATCAGCAGCACCGCGCGGCTGGTCTTGTTGTGCGATTCGCGGAGCAGGCGGTGGTGCAGGTGGTCCTGGTCGGCGTCCATCACGCCGGAGTTCTCCGTGACCTTTTCGAGGTCGATCCGACCGGTGCAGTCGATACCGTGTTCGAGTTCGGACACGACCTCTTCATTGTCCATGTTTTTCTTCAGCATGTGGATGCCGAACCTGCGCACGCTGCGTCGCCAGATGGCCAGGATCACGTCGAAGATCGGCACCCCGATGGCCACCAGCGGGACCAGCAGGGACGCCACCGTGATCGCGGGGCGCGAACACTGATCCATGCTGGTCGCGGCGAAGAAGAGGCCGAGGAACATGCTGCCCGTGTCGCCCATGAAGATCTTCGCCGGGGAGAAATTGAAGACGAGGAATCCGAGACAGGATGCGCAGAACGTGAGGAGCAGGATCACCATCGGCAGGTTGTTGCCGTTGATGAGGATCCAGACTGCGACGCAGATGGACGAGATCGAGGCCAGTCCGGCGGCCAGTCCGTCGAGGCCGTCGATCAGGTTGAACGCGTTCACGATGCCGATCGTCCACAGGATCGAGAGGGGCAGCGCGATGTAGCCGGGCAGCGTGTAGTCGAAGATCGTGCTGATGCCGCCGTCCATGAAATACATTGCGGCACCTGCGCAAATCTGCAGCATCAGCTTCACCACGCTGTGCATGTCGAACCGGTCGTCGTAAAGCCCGGTCAGGAAGAGGATCACGGAGGCAGCGCTCATCGACCAGAGGAACTGCCCGACGGGGAGCGACAGGAGCTCGGAGAAATTGCCGTTGGTGAGCTTGGCTGCGTAGAGCAGGATGGCGAACCAGAACGCGATGATGAACCCGATGCCGCCCGCCCGCGGGACGGGCTTCTTGTGGATGTGCCGGCCTTTCGGGATGTCCATGTATCCCAGATGCGGCAGGACGGCGATGCAGACGCGGGTGAGGATCAGGGAGACGGCAAACGCCGCAAGCGGATAAATCGAATTTGCGATCAGATGGGTCAGAGTATCCATAAAGGAGCGGGTTTCCTTTGCGGCTGAACGTTATCACAACCGGGACCGTTCCTGCGTCGCGGGGACGCGGGGGGAACGATTCCCGGATACGGCACCCGTCTTTCTCCTTCCCGGGCGGATTCCCGGGCGTCTCCGGCATGGACCGGATCAGGGCAAGGACAAAAACGAGCCTCTACTCTGAATAATATAATTCCTTTCCCGCCCTTTTTCAAGGCAATACTTGATTTTTGCCGAAAAGAGTGATATATTATGGTACATTTCAACCTGATGACGAAAGGTCTTTTATGAGATTTCTCTCACGCCTCGCCACGTTTCTGCTGTCGAGCGTCCTGATCGCGGCTTTTGCCGCGTGCGACGGTTCGGCGGAGCATCCGAACAAGGTCGGCCGCCTGGATGTGATTTACGGCTCCGACCAGTGCACCGTCCCCGGAGAAGAGTTCGAACGCGATCTCCGCGTGGAAGTCCGCGGCCTTTCCGGCGACGATTCCGCGTCGACCCGCAAACTGCCCCTCATGGCGGATGAACCCGTCCGGTTCGAAGCCGCCGACGGTTCCGATCTGGAGATCACCCCGCTGTCGGAGACGACCGACGTGGTCGGCGTGATCCGCGCGACGGTCCGGGCCGGTCATAAGGTCGGCGACAATTATGTGAAGATCGTCCCGCTGAACGCCCCCGAGAAGAGCGTGCTCGTTCGCATGGTCGTCGGCGCGAAGATCGAGAACGCCGAACGCCAGGGCACGACGGGCTCCGTCATGGACGATCCGCTGGTCGTGAAGGTCGTGGACGCGGACGGAAAACCCGTGGAACGCGCCCCCGTTTATTTCAGCGTCAAATCCTCGCCCGGCGGCAAGACCGCGCCGAAAGTCCTCACGCCCGAGGCCCTGACCGACGAGAACGGCGTGGCGCAGTCGTTCGTGCGGCTCGGCGGTGCGACCGGCGAATATCATTTCTCCGTCGAAGTGGCCGACCCGGCGCATGGCATTTACATCCGCTCCATGGACGCCAGGCTGCTCGGCATCGACATGTTCTCCGTGTGCATGACCATGGTCGGCGGCATCGCCTTCCTGATCTTCGGCATGCTCCGCCTCAGCCGCGGCCTGCAGAACATCGCGGGCGAGAAGATGCAGCAGGTGCTCCAGTTCTTCTCGAAAAACGCGATCCTCGGCGTGCTCGCGGGCACGTTCGTCACCGCCGTCATCCAGTCCAGCGCGGCCACGACCATCATGGTGCTCGGCTTCATCAACGCCGGCCTCCTGAACCTGGTCCAGGCCATCGGCATCATCTTCGGCGCGAACATCGGCACGACCGTGACCGCCCAGCTTATCTCGTTCAACCTGAGCGGCCTCGCGCTCCCCGCCGTGGCGCTCGGATTCGTTCTGATGACGTTCACGAAAAAGCGCATCCTGCAGGGCTGGGGCAACGCGATCTTCGGGTTCGGCATGCTCTTCTTCGGCATGAGCATGATGAGTTCCCAGATGCGCGTGCTCGGCACCTTCCCGTCGTTCCTGAATCTCTTCTCCATGATCGACTGCGCCCCGCGGACGCCCGACGGGTTCATGCCCTTCCTGCCGATCCTCGGCGCGATCGGGCTCGGCATGGTCGCGGTCTTCATGGTCAGCGCCAGCGCCGCCGTGGTCGGCATCATCCTCGCGCTGTCGGCCGCCGGGCTCGTGAATTTCTACACGGCCGTCCCGCTCCTGATCGGCACCAATATCGGCACCACGATCAACGCCTTCCTGGCTTCGATCACGGCCAACCGCGTGGCGAAGCAGGCCGCGCTCGCGCACTTCCTGTTCAACTTCTTCGGCGCGGTCCTGATGGTGATGCTGCTCTACATCCCCGTCGGAGCGCACCGGACGCCGTTCTTCCTCTACATCGTGAACTCCATCACGCCCGGCGACGCGTTCGCCGCGGTGCCG
>JAFYBD010000016.1 GCA_017540385.1 Lentisphaeria bacterium | reverse complement strand
GCCGAGGTCTCCGAGAGCTTCCTGATCCTCACGGCGTGTCCCATGTGTCACACGTGCCCGGTCTGTCAGTCGAACTGCGGCACCCAGCACGCGATGAAGTCCTGCGTGGGCAAGGCGAAGCCGCAGACGGCGAACTGCGAGGGAGAGGAGTGCTGCGACGAACCGGCTCTGGTCCGGCACGTGATGACGAACAAGGCGGACGCCGTCAAGCACGCCGCCGGTCACACCCGCCAGCAGACCGCGGGGCAGAGCGCGCCTCCGACCGTGGTGCAGACCGACTCCGGGTATTTCATCATCCAGACCGGCAACTGACAGCGCCGCGGACACTTCGTCCGCTCCGAAAACAAAACGCCGGTCCCGTTGCGAGACGGGGCCGGCGACTTGCCTGTGAGAAGAGGAAGGGATCAGCAATCCCCGCAGTCCGGGCGGTAGGTCGCGCCGGAGGACTGGGACTCGCAGACGCGCACGCGGTCGAGTTTGATGCCCGGCTTTGCGACGGCCGGGGCGAGCTTGTCGAAGATGATCCGGGCGATGTTCTCGCTCGTGGGATTGATGTCCTTGAACTCGGGAAGCTCGTTGAGAAACTTGTGGTCGAACTGGGAGAGGATATCGGAGAGCACGCGCTTGATGACGGTGAAATCGGCCGCGATGCCGATATCGTCGAGCTTGACGGCCTGGATGAAGACCTGCACGGTCCAGTTGTGTCCGTGGAGATTGGAGCAGAGGCCGTCGTAGCCTTTCAGCTTGTGGGCGGCGGAGAATTCTCGTGTGATGTCGAGCTCGTACATGGGGATCGGTCCGGGTTCGTGGTTGTGATGGTGGGGTGAGGTCAGGATTTTGCGATGCGCGAGGAGGCGCGCCTGCAGGCGAGGTCGAACGCCGCCCGGAGGCTGCCGAGGTCGGCGACGCCCTTCCAGGCGATCTCGAACGCCGTGCCGTGATCCACGCTCGTGCGGATGACCGGCAGGCCCAGCGTGGAGTTTACGCCGCGGTCGAACGCCAGCATTTTGAACGGGATGTGGCCCTGGTCGTGGTACATCGAGACGATGCCGTCGAACCGTGTGCGGATGGACTCGATGAAGAGCGTGTCCGGGGGGAACGGTCCCTCGACGTCGAACCCTTCGTCCAGAAGCGCGCGGACTGCCGGTTTCACCACGTTCTCGTCCTCCATGCCCATGTTGCCGTTTTCGCCCGCGTGGGGATTGAGCGCGGCCACGCCGATCTTCGGGTTCGCGACGCCTTCCTCCGCGATCGCGTCCCGCAGCAGATGCGTGACCGTGCGGATGCGTTCGGACGTGACAGCCGCCGGGACCTCCGCGAGGGAGATGTGGGTGGTCACGAAGACGACCCTCAGGTCGCCCGCCGACTGCATCATCACGAAATCCTTCACCCCGCAGAGAGAGGCGAGGAGTTCGGTGTGCCCGGTGAACGGGATCCCGGCCAGATTGACCGCGGCCTTGTTGATCGGGCAGGTTACGACGGCGTCGACTTTGCCCGCGATGGCGTCGAGCGTGCCGGCGCGGAAACAGTCCACGGCGCAGAGTCCGCAGCGGGCGTCGAGCGCACCGGGGCGGATGTCTGCGAATTTGAGGTCGGAGCAGGGGACGATGGCCGGAGCAAGGCCGGGTGCGAAACGGCGTACGGCCTCTTCGACGACGTCCGGAGCCGCGTAGAGCAGGATCTCGGCCGGAGGGTTGGCTTCGGCGGAAACCGCGCGGACGAGGCGGACGGCGAGTTCAGGACCGACCCCTGCCGGGTCGCCCATGGTCAGGGCAATTCGGGGGAGTCTCATGGGAGACGGGAAAGGGATCCGCCGGGCGGATCACTTCGTGAAGAAGGCTTTTTTCTTGTCTTCGAGGATGAGGCCCACCCGGTCCCAGTCGATCGGGAAGTAGCCTTTGGCCTTGACGTCGCTGATGAACGCCAGCCAGTCTTCGTGGTTCCATGCGCCGTTGTGAGCCTTCACGAAGTTCATCGCGAGCGAGGTCTTCGCGAAACGCTTGATGTTTTCTTCGGGATCGTTGGAAGCGACGGGCTTGGCAGCCGCTTTTGCGGCGGACTTGGCGGCGGGTTTCACGGTCTTGGCGGAAGCGGCGCGGGTGCTCTTTTTGGCAGGAGCGGCAGTTTCTTTCTTGGCAGTTTTCTTCAGAGTCATTTCAGCACCTCGTAAAAGTTAGTGTTTAACGGATTATGGTGGTGAGATTTCGAAATTTAGGAGTAAATAATATACACGCGAAACTGCAAAAATCAAACCGGTTTCCCCGGTCGCCCTCAAGATTTTGGAAACAAAATGTTTGCGGAGCCGCTCAGGTCTTTCCTGATTGACGTTCCGGGGCATAATTTTCCCGCATTTTGAAAACCGGCGGTTTGGCTTGGCGTCTCCCGCGTCCCGGACGGAGCGGGGCAGGGGCGAAATCGGGAGAAAAAGGAGTGTTTTTTTATAGATGAGTTTGAAAAACCGGCTTCGGGGATGTACATTAGCATGCCCGGTGCGGTCGCGGGACAATATCCCCGGCGTTGCGTCCGGGGTCTTTTTTATCCGTATTGCCTTCCTTATTTAATCAATTATGCCAGAACATAACCATATCAGAAAGCCGTCGCGGCCGTGGCGTGTCATCCGCTTCGTCATTTGGATCGTGACCATGCTGCTCATTTTGCTGCTTGTGGCGGTGTCTCTGGCGATCCTGACGGCCGACCTGTGGATCGTGCCCGTCGGGGCGTGGTACGCCGGAGTGGAAGTGGAGGGCACGCCCGGCGTGTCGTTGTCGATCTCGAACCGCGAACTCCTGCTGACGGACCTGAAAATGAGGACGGAGGTCGGAGTTATCGAGGCCAGATCGTGCGGACTCCGGTTCGATGATATGACCATCGAGGGCGGCGAAGTGCGCGAACTGCATGTCTCCGGTGTTCACGCGGAGGGCCTGCGCGCGTCGCTCGACTTCGCGAAAACCGCGGAAGCGGTGGAACTCGAGCTCGCGGACGGGGCGGTTTCCGCCGAATTCGTGCGGGCCGCAGCCGGAAAACTCTGGAAGACCGCGTCGAAGCCGATCCTGCGCATTCACGACCTCACGCTTCAGGACGCCGAGGCCGAATGGAAAGCAGGAGCCCGGCAGACCACCGTGTCCGTGCAGAGACTGAACTCGACGTTCGGGGACGGCTGTCTCAATCGCCCGACCCTTGCCGGCGTGGTGCATTTCCGCATCCGGGACCCGCAGCGGTCGGTCGAATTCGGGCTCGGGCTGAGGGCGACTTCGCACGGCGACGGCGGCAGTCTGCTGCTGACTGCCGAGGGCGAGGGGCCGCTCGTGATCGACCTGCCGGATTCCCACCTCGAATTCCCCGCGCTGGAATCGACCGGGATGCTGCTCCAGTACGAACCCGAACTCGAAGCGATCCGGTTCGGGGGCGAGTGGACCACGTCCGATCGCTGGGACTACGAGCCGCTGGCGCTGAGCCTCGACAATCCCCTGCTTGAGATGTTCGGCACGCTGGGGCTCAGGGGCGAGAAGCTGGACCTGAAGTTCAGTGTGAGCGCGCAGGCCAACGACATGATCTGCCGCGGCGAAACGATCCCCGGCGACCTCATGCTGGAGGCCAAATGCGATGCGGTATTCGACCTCGTCTCCGGCGGCGTCACCATGGAGGCTCTGTCGGGACGCCTGTCCGGTCCCGGCGGCGGCAGGATCTCTCTCGACTCGACCGGCATTTTCGAGTTTGTCCGCCATGAGGACGGCTCCTATTCCATAAGTCCCGACGACGCCCGGATGTCGCTCGCGACGACGAGACCGATCGATTTGACGCCGTTCGACCCGGTCCTGCCGTTCGATTCGACCGACAATATCCTGGCCGGGGAGTATTTTCTGGAGCTGAAACAGAGCAGCGAGAGACTGATCGGCGGAGCGGGCGTGGTCGTGCGCGACCGGAAGACCCGGAAACGCGTCTTCGACGCCGATGCGGCGTTCGAGACCGACGGCATCACGCATATCACGGCGTTCAACGTGACGCACTGCGGGATTCGGTTCAACGACGGCGACGACGTGATCTGCCGGGGCGAACTCGCCGGAGAGTACAATATCCGCACGGCTTCGCTCGAGGGCGAAGTCTTCTATTATCCCTACCGCATGTTCTCCGTCTTCGGCAACCGGGATCTGGTCGATCTCTGCGGGTTCCTCGACGACGCGAACCTGCGCGAAGCGGAACACTCCGCCGAAGCCGAGCTCGATCTCGACCTGGTCAATATGACCGCGAAACTCCGCAAGGTCTCGCATTTGTCCCACCTGTCCCTGACCGGGGCCGGGGGTGCTGAACTGGTCGTGGATGCGGTCGGCAGCGCGGATTTCCGGCTCGCCCCGGACCGTCAGGGCTGGATGCTGGAATCCGAGCTGGAGTTGACCGCCGGGAATGAATTTCACGCCGTCCTGACAGCCTCGGGCGGGAGCGACGCGCACCTGACCGGCGATTTCCTCGTCGACCGGATGAGCGACAATCTCGCGCGCCAGCTCGAACGCAAGTTCGCCTCCGCCGAAGAACTGCCCATGCTGAGGTTCGTGAACGTTTCGGCCTCCGGGAAATACGATTACGATCCCAACGAGGAGAGGATGCGATTCGCGGAGTTTGCCGCCGAACTCGACAACGGATCCGGTCGCGTGTCGATCGCGAGCGGAAACGGGCTCGCGTGGCCCGTGGACGGTGAATTCCCCCAGGACCCCCTCGAATTCAAGCTCAAGGTCTCCGAACTTCCCGCGTCGTTCTGGGACCAGTTCATCGCGGACGACGGGGAATTCGGATTGAGCGGCGGCTTGGTGACCGCCGAGTGCGACGTGCGCGTGTCCGACGGCGGCAACTCCATCGGGGGCGAGCTCAAAATGGTCGGGACCGATATGACGCTGCTTCTTAATGGCTGCCCGCACGAGATGGCGCGGCTCGGCGTGAACGCGGCGTTCCGTTTCGACCGCGAAAAGTCATTCCTGGTCCTGCCCGAAGTGAACCTCGATATCCACGACCGGAAGGCGCGCCAGACGCTCTTCGCGAGCGGGGCCGGCACGGTCGATCTGGCGGCCGACAGCCGCGTGCGGATGCACTTCCCCGAGGTGCGCGTGGGGCCGGAAGCGCTGTACCTGATCGGCTACGGCGTGCAGCGGAGCTTCTATTTCGAGGATCTCGACGCGGCCGGGCAGATCGAATTCCGCGCCGACGGGCATTTCGATGAGATGAGCTGGAGCGGCGAGCTGAAGATCAACCGGATGCAGCTGCAGTCCGACAATCCCGAAGAATACGAGTTCCCGGTCCTCTCCGGGCTCATCGATGGCGAGTTCATGTGGGCGGACGGCGAGATGTTCGGCGACGCGTCCATCCGCCTCGGCGACAAGGATGGCGAGGACCATATCTCCGGGCGTTACATCTACAAACGCGGGGCAGGGGCCGCGCCGAAGTTCATCTCCAGCTCCATCGACCTGCCGTTCGCGGTGTCGTATTTCCGTTACAACCACAACACCGATCCGGGGATGGAGACGCCGCCTTTTTCCCTCCGCGACAAGATATTCGACCTGAACCTGAACGGTATCTACTCGCGCAGCCACGCGCTCATCTTTTCCGTTTCCGGGCCGCTGGAGCTCAGGGGCGGCGACGAACAGATGATCCTGGCCCCGAAGATGGTGTTCTCCGGCGACGTGCTCGGGACCGGTTCCGCGCGGGTCCATGTCACGGACGGTCCGTGGCCGTTCGAGGCTGACGCCGACCTGGAGAACATCCCGTTCGACAAGAGTTTCACGGCGTTTCTCGCCACCGACGACAGCCCGGAGATCCCGCACGGCCTGCACGGGATCGTGACCCGGCTTCAGGCGTCCCTCCGGGGCGAGGGATTCACCAGCGAAGCGCTCGCGACGCGTTTTCAGGCAGACTGCAAGGCCGAAGTCGAAGACGTGTCGCTGAGGAGTTCGCTGCGCGACCGGTCGCTCTTCCTGAACATCCTCCTGATACCGCTCCTGAGCGTGCCGCGCCTGATCGACTACGTGCCGGGCGAAATGCTCCGCCGTCTGCTGCGGCTGGTGACCGCGGGTTCCCTCATGGACATGATTTCAGGCGACGCGCCGATCGAGTTCAAACGCGGCACGGCCGACCTCTCCGTACGGCGGGGCGTCGTGGAGCTGCGCGAACTCGAACTTGAGGGCGACCCGCTGGAACGTTATACCGCGACCGGTACCATTGACCTCGCCGGGAACGGCGGCGCGGACCTGGAGACCTCCACGCGGTTCGCGCTCTTCTACTGGCCCGTGTATCTGACCGGGAACCTCTTCGATCCGAAGGTCTCCTACGGCAAGTCCATCACGCATTTCTTCGCGGACAACACGAAATACCTGCTCGTGCTCTTCCCCGATATGATCATCTCCGCATTCTCCAGCGAGGACGCCGACGAGATCGACCGCATGGAGGAGGCCGGAAAGCCCCCCGCGGGATCCGAAACAGACTCCGCCCCCGCGACCTCAGCGTCCGAAACGCCCCAGGCTCCTCAGGAGTAAAAACCTTTCAGGCAAAGGGATACAGGAATCGGAGCATAAAAAAGCCGCCGGAGTGAAAACCGGCGGCATCGTCGTGTCTGAGTCCGTTCAGGTGACGGTCAGCTCTGCGCGGAATCCGTGTTCAAAGCGGAGATGATGCCATCGAGCGTCAGCCCGACCGGGATCTCCTGGCCGTCCGCCATACGTTTGAGCTTGGCGGATTTCGCTTCCAGTTCGGTATCGCCGACCACCAGCACGTATTCGGCCTTCATGCGGTCGGCGGCCCTCATCTGGGACTTCATGCTCTTCGCGTCGTAGTCGATCGCCACGGAAACGTCCGCATGGCGGAGTTTCGCCGCGAGGGCGGTGTTGAACGCCTGCGCCGCGTCGCCCAGCGAAGCCAGATACAGCTTCGGGACCTGGGGCAGGGGCGGTTTCACGCCGAGCGAATCGCGAGCGATCAGCAGACGCTCCATGCCCGCCGCGAACCCGACGCCGGGGATCGGCTTCTTGAGTTCGGGGAGCAGGAGTTCGTAGCGGCCGCCGCCGGCGATGGCGTTCTGTGCGCCGAGGCCGGTATGCGTGAGCTCGAAGACGGTGTGGACGTAGTAGTCGAGGCCGCGAACGAGTCTCGGGTCGACCGTGAACTAGATGCCCTGTTCCGTCAGGAGGTCGCAGACTTTTTTGAAGTAGTCGCGGGATTCGGCGCTGAAGAACTGCGCCGGGTCGGGCGCGGTTTCGACGAACTGCCTGCAGCATGCCTGCTTGCAGTCGAGGATGCGCCAGACGTTGCGGTCGATCCTGGCGCGGCAGTCCTCGCACATCTCGGCGAGATGCGGGCGGAAATGCTCCGCGAGGGCCTGTTCGGCCGCGGGACGGTCGGACTGCACGCCGCGGGTATTGATGTGAAGCTCGAAGTCGGAGATGCCGATTTCGTTGAGAAAATGGCAGAGCATCGCGATGGCTTCTGCGTCAAGGCCCGGGGAAGCGGCGCGGCCGACGTTCTCCACGCCGACCTGATGGAACTGGCGTTTTCGCCCCGCCGCGGGGCGTTCGCCGCGGAACATGGGCCCCATGTAGAAGACGCGGTGTTCGACGCCGTTGGCGGCGTCCGTGGCGGCCAGGGCGCGCATGACGCCGGCGGTGCCTTCGGGACGGAGCGTGAGGCTGCGTCCTCCGCGGTCTTCGAACGTGTACATTTCCTTCTGGACGACCTCGGTCTCGCCGCCGAGTCCGCGCTGGAAGACCTCCGTGAACTCAAAAATGGGCGTGCGGAGTTCCCCGAACCCGTAGAGTCCGAAGACTTTGCGGGCGGCGGTTTCGACTTCGAGCCAGGCCGGGGCTTCGTCCGGGAAGATGTCGCTTACACCGGGAGGAGGGGCGATTTTCGACATGGGGCGTATTCTCCGGGATCAGTCGATCTTGAGGCTGGCGACGCGGTCCTTGAGTTCCTTGCCGGCGCGGAATTTGACGACTTTGCGTTCCGGGATCGGGACGGTGATCTGCGGCACTTTCGGGTTGCGGCCCTTGCGGCCCTTGCGGACGCGGATTTCAAAAACGCCGAAGTTGCGGAGTTCGATGTCGCGGCCGGCGGCGAGTTCGTCGGCGATGTAATCGAGGGTTTTCTGGACGATGCTGGCGACTTCGGTCTGGATGAGGCCGGTGTCTGCGGAGATCTTCACGACGAGATCACGTTTGGTCATGGTGGGTTTTTCCTTTCTTGCCCACGCGGGGCGATTGTGGTTTATGGTTTTATATTTGGTAGAATTCAAAAAAAGGCATAAGACCCGGGGACGGGACCCTGGGGCCGGTCAAGCCTTGATTTTGCTGGGGGTGAGGAGCAGGACAGTCTCGTGCTTATTTCTGACGGAAGACGATTCTCCCTTTCGTCAAATCGTAGGGGGACATTTCAAGCGTGACGGTGTCGCCGGGGAGGATGCGGATGAAGTGGAGCCTCATCTTGCCGCTGATGTGGGCGAGGATCATGTGCTTGTTTTCAAGTTCGACCCGGAACAGGGTGTTGGGGAGCAGTTCGCGGACGACGCCTTCTACTTTGACTACGTCTTTAGACACGAGTTAAGACCTCCGTATTGTTATCTGTAATTAAGATCATGTGTTCGAAATGTGCGGACGGCAGCCCGTCGGCGGTCCTGACGGTC
>JAFYBD010000140.1 GCA_017540385.1 Lentisphaeria bacterium | reverse complement strand
CACCCCGAACCCGCTCAACGACGCGACCAGCAACGAGCAGAACAAGCATCTGCCGTCGATGGAAAAGCTCTATCCCAAGATCTACAAGCAGCTCTGCACCATCCGCGAGACGCTCGAAAAGCACTACCACGACATGCTCGACATCGAGTTCACGATCCAGGACAAGAAGCTCTTCATGCTCCAGTGCCGCGTGGGCAAGCGCACCGGCACCGCCGCGCTGAACATGGCCATGGACATGCTCTCCGAGAAGCTCATCGACGAGAAGACCGCCGTCATGCGCGTGGCTCCCGCCCAGCTCGACGAACTCCTGCACCCGATCCTCGACCAGAAGGCCGAAAAGAGCTCCAAGATCCTCGTGAAGGGTCTGCCCGCCGGACCCGGCGGCGCGGTCGGACGCATCGTCTTCAACTCCGAAGACGCCATGGCCAGCCACAAGAAGGGCCAGCCCTGCATCATGGTCCGTGAAGAGACCAACCCCGAAGACGTCGACGGCATGAGAGCCGCCAACGGCATCCTCACCGCCCGCGGCGGCATGACCAGCCACGCGGCGCTCGTCTGCCGCGGCTGGGGCAAGTGCTGCATCGTCGGCGCGGCCGACATCCAGGTCGACGAAGTGAAGAAGACGCTCAAGATCGGCAAGCAGACCTTCAAGGAAGGCGACATGCTCAGTCTGAACGGCACGCGCGGCTACGTCTACGGCGGCGCGCTGAAGACCGTGGACTCCAGCGAGAACCCGCTCCTGAAGAAGTTCATGAAGCTCGTCGACAAGTACAAAAAGCTCGGCGTCCGCGCCAATGCCGACACCGCCGAAGACGCCGCCAAGGCGCGCGCGTTCGGCGCCGAGGGCATCGGACTCTTCCGCACCGAGCACATGTTCTACGGCGGCAACGAAAAGCCGCTCTTCGCCCTTCGCAAGATGATCCTGAGCAGCACGCCGGAAGAACGCGTCGCCGCCCTGAAGGAACTCTTCCCCTACGTCAAGAAGGACGTCCTGGCCACCATGAAGGCCATGGAAGGGCTCCCGGTCACCATCCGCTTCCTCGATCCGCCGCTGCATGAGTTCGTGCCCCACACGAAGGAACAGCAGATCGACCTCGCGAAGTCCATCGGCATCTCCCACGCCGAATTCCTGAAGCGTGCCGACGCTCTGAAGGAAAACAACCCGATGATGGGTCACCGCGGCGTCCGTCTGGGCGTGACCTATCCTGAGATCACGGCCATGCAGGCCCGCGCGATCTTCGAGGCCGCCGCCGAGATCATGAAGAAGGACAAGAAGCCCTGCCACGTCGAAATGATGATCCCGGTCACCTGCGACCCGAACGAGCTCAAGGATCAGAAGAAGATCATCGAGCAGGTCGCCGCCGAAGTCTCCGCGAAGGAAAAGATCAAGAAGTTCGACTACATGGTCGGCACCATGATCGAGATCCCGCGCGCCGCAATCCTGGCCGGCAAGATGGCCGAGGAGGCCGAATTCTTCTCCTTCGGCACCAACGACCTCACGCAGATGACGTTCGGATTCTCCCGCGACGACATCGGCGCGTTCGTCGGCGAATATCTCCGCAAAGACATCATCCCCGCCGATCCCTTCCAGACCATCGACCGCGAAGGCGTGGGCTGGATGATCCGTCACGCGGTCGAGGCCGGCCGCGCCACGCGCAAGAACCTGAAAGCCGGCATCTGCGGCGAACAGGGCGGCGAACCGAAGTCCGTCGAGTTCTGCCATGAAGTCGGTCTGACCTACGTGTCCTGCAGCACCTACCGCGTGCCCATCGCACGTCTGGCCGCCGCGCAGGCCGCGATCAAGTCCGAGGCCAAGGCCAAGAAGGCGAAAAAGACGAAATGATCGTCGTTTCCCGCTGATCCGCGGGGCGTCCGAAACCGGGCGCCCCGTTTTTTTGTCTTCGCGACGGGGCATTTTCCGGCTGCCGGGCCGCTTTTTGCATTTTTTGCGCTTTTTTTTCCGTTTTTTTCGCTTCACGGCTTGACTTTTCGCCAAAATGGGAAAACAGTATTGCAAAGCAAATTCTTTCCACGTTCAACGAAAGGACTCCCCCCGATGAAAAAAACGTACGTGCTCGACACCAACGTCATCCTCCACAGCGCGCAGTCCCTGAACGCGTTCGAGGACAACGAGGTCGTCATCCCCATGACCGTGATCGAAGAACTGGACAAGTTCAAACGGAACCAGGACGAACTCGGCCGCAACACGCGCCAGGCCATCCGCCAGATCGACGCCCTCCGCAAGAAGGGGCCGCTCTCCAAGGGCGTGAAGCTCGACAACTCCCCGAACCCGCGCAAGTGCGGCTCGCTCCGCGTGGTCGTGAGCGAGGGACGTCTCTCCGGCAGCTCGGACATGAGCGTGGCCGACAACCGGATCCTGAACGTGGCGAAGATGCTCATGGAACGCGAGAAACGCCCGGTCATCTTCATCACCAAGGACCTGAACCTGCGCCTGAAGGCCGATTCGCTGGACATCCCGGTCGAGGATTTCGAATGTGAGCAGGTGAACAGCGACGAGCTGTACAGCGGGTTCGCCACACTGCCCGTGTCCGCGCAGTTCATGGACGAGTTCCACCGCGCCGGTTTCGTCGAATTTCCGAAGGGGCTCTCGCTCGGTCCGAACGGATTCGTGATGTTCGTGGACAAGGCCGACGAGCACCACACCACGGTCGGCTGGTACCATCACGGCCGGATCGAGGTCCTGCCGAACGGCGCGGGCGAACACGTCGGAGGCATCACGCCGCGCAGCCTGGAACAGCGCATGGCGCTGATCCTGCTCACCGATCCGGACATCCAGGTCGTTTCGCTGGTCGGCCAGGCCGGCAGCGGCAAGACGCTCCTCGCGCTCGCTGCCGCAGTGGAACAGGCCATCAACAACAACCTCTACGAACGCATCCTCGTGACGCGTCCGATCGTGCCGATGGGCAAGGACATCGGGTACATGCCGGGCGGCAAGGACGAAAAGCTCGGCGTGTGGATGCAGCCCATCTTCGACAACCTCGAATTCCTCATGCAGAACGGCGGCAAGAAGGACGCGCAGACCGTGCGCCGCCGCCTGGACGACATGAAGCGCTACCACCAGCTCGAACTCGAGGCTCTGACCTACATCCGCGGCCGCAGCATCCCGCGCCAGTTCATCATCATCGACGAGGCGCAGAACCTGACGCCGCACGAGGTGAAGACCATCGTGAGCCGCGCCGGGCTCGGATCGAAGATGATCCTGACCGGCGACCCCGCCCAAATCGACAATCCCTATCTGGACGCGTCCAGCAACGGCCTCTCCTACCTCGTCGAGCGGTTCAAGCACCTCGACCTCCACGGGCACATCACGCTCCGCAAGAGCGAACGCAGCCCGCTGGCCGCCGCGGCCGCAGAGAACCTGTAATCGGCCTCAACAATCAGAAAAACCGACCGCGCTCCGTTATCCCCGGAACCCGTCCGTTTCGCCCCTCCGGTCTCCGGCGGGGCGTTTTTTAACGTTCCGAAGCTCTTTTTTTGAGCAGATTGTGCATGTTTTTTTCGAAAAAGAGATTTGCTTTCCGCGAAATGAATGTATATTACTTTAAAACCCGAATCTTTTTCGCAACCCCCAAACGAAAGAAAGGCCGGACATGACGACCATGATGAAGACTTTATGCGCATCCGCGATCTTCGCGACCGCGGCATCCGTTTCCGCGGATTTCCACGAGTGGGCGAAATCGCCGCCGATGGGCTGGAACAGCTGGGACTGCTTCGGCACGACCATCACCGAGGAGATCGCGAAGGCACAGGTCGACGCGCAGGACAAACACCTCAAATCCAGCGGCTGGGAGTATTTCGTGGTCGACATCCAGTGGTACGAGGGCGCGTCGCAGGGCCATTCCTACCAGCCCGGCGCGAAGCTCACGATGGATGAATTCGGACGGCTGCTCCCCGCCCCGAACAAGTTCCCGTCCTCCGCCGACGGCGCGGGATTCAAGCCGCTCGCGGACTACGTCCACTCCAAGGGGCTCAAGTTCGGCATCCACCTCATGCGCGGCATCCCGCGTCAGGCGGTCCAGCAGAACACCCCGGTGAAGGGCACGAACTACCACGCCCAGGACATCGCCAATACGCGCAGCATCTGCGCCTGGAACCCCGACATGTACGGCGTGGACATGAGGAAGCCCGGCGCGCAGGACTACTACAACTCCGTCTTCGAGCTCTACGCATCCTGGGGCATCGACTTCATCAAGGTCGACGACATCTCCCGCCCGTACGACGCCGTCCAGCAGCTTGAGATCGAAGCCATGCGGAAAGCCATCGACAAGACCGGCCGCCCGATCGTCTTCAGCCTCTCCCCCGGCGACACCCCGGTCGAGAAGGGCGCGCACGTGAACCAGTACGCCAATATGTGGCGCGTCTCCGACGACTTCTGGGACCGCTGGTCGCCGCTCTACGGCATGTTCGGCCGCCTCAACAAGTGGACGCCGTACCGCATCGAGGGCGCATATCCCGACGCCGACATGCTGCCCTTCGGCATCATCGACTTCCGCCGCCCGACCAACTTCACGCACGACGAGCAGATCACCTGCATGACGCTCTGGTGCATCGCGCGGTCCCCGCTCATGCTCGGGGCCGACATGACCAAGCTCGATGACTGGACCATCAAGCTCCTCACGAACAAGGAAGTCCTCGGCGTGAACCAGGCCAGCACGAACAACCGCCAGCTCTCCAACGACGCCGACCGCATCGTCTGGGTCGCCGACGTCCCCGGCAGCAAGGACAAGTACGTCGCGCTCTTCAACGCCTCCACGCCGGGTTCCCGCGAGGTCGATTTCCTGAAGTCCCGCTACCGCAGCATCCTGATCGGCGGTTCCGGCGAACGCGAAGCCCAGATCAAGGCCGACCTCAAAGGCGCGAAGGCGTTCGCGCTCGGCGTGACCGACGGCGGCGACACGCACGACTACGACCACGCGGCGTGGCTCGATCCGGTCCTCACCGGGCCCAAGGGCACACTCAAAGTGACCGACCTCAAATGGAAGAGCGCCACGCAGGGATGGGGTTCCACCCGCGTCGGACAGTCCTCCGATGGCCGCAGGATCAACGGCATCGGCACGCACGCCGTCTCCGTCATCATCTACGACCTGCCCGAAGGCTACGACACGTTCACCGCCCGCGGCGTCCTCGCCGACAACTGCGAGAACCGCGGCGGCACGGTCGAATTCGTGGTGATGGCCGACGAGGCGTTCGGAGCCGAAGCGAAGGACGAGGCGGAAGTCTCCGTGAACTTCGCCGACCTCGGCATCGGCAAGCGCGCCCGCGTGCGCGACCTCTGGGCCGGAGCCGACCTCGGCACGTTCGACGGCTCGTTCTCCCGCGTGCTGAAGTGTCACGCGGCCGGTCTGTACCGCGTGACCCCGGTCGACTGACCTCAAACAACATCGTATTTCGGCGGCCTGCTCCGATTTCCCGGAGCGGGCCGCTTTTTTTGTTCCGGCGATCCGCCGCGAAGCAAGCCTCGGCCATTCGGAACCATGCAATAATTTTCGCATATTTTGAGCGGGAATGTTTTGTTCCGGCGCATGCAAAATAATGAAACGTATTATGTTTTATCATGCAAAACAATACAACCGGCAAGCACGTTGATCCGATCCGGGACGCGGGAACCGGCCATCGGATCCGGCGGGCCGACCGAGCTGACTCCGCCTGGGGCCTGCCTCACACCGAGGTCGCCGGAATCCGTGCATCAAACGAGGACACCATCATCGAATCCGGAGCAACAAGACGGTGTTATATCAGATATTTATCAGCATTTTGCATCAGACAATCGCGTTCTGTCACGGGATCATTTCGTTCAAACGTTGTTTTTTTTCCTAAAAAAAAGCAGACAAGAGGCATCATTTGTTTGCGTTATTGCAGAACGCATGCTATATTACTAATACTAAAGCCACGTTACTAAACTTCCCAACCAAGTTCCAGCAGGAGATCCATCATGGCAAATTTGAAAGATATCGCCGAACGGGCAGGAGTCAACATCGCGACTGTTTCACGGTTCTTCAACAACCGTTCACTCGTCAAAGCCGCCACGGCCGCACGCATTGAAGAGATCGTGAAGGAAGTCGGCTACCGTCAGCGCGCCCGCCGTCAGGGGCCCCGCACGCCCGACCGCGTCGGCATCCGGTATTTCCGCGTGATGATCGTGATGAGCGCGATCTCCTCCATCGAGCATTTCTTCCGCTGGGGCACGATTTCCACTTTCGTCTCCTCGGTCTTCGAAGAGCTCCAGAAGCTCGATTTCTCCGTGGAACTGTGCGTGATCGGCGAGGACGGCACGATCCCGGACCGCCTGAACCCCGATTACTGCGACGGCGTGATCATCTGCAGCGAACCCGACCAGCCGGGCATCCGCAGGAAACTGCACGACAGACTCCAGGGCATCGCCACCGTGAGCACGTTCCTCGCCTGCCACGACGGGAACAGCCAGTTCGACCTGGTCCGCTTCGACAGCGCCGAGATCGCGCGCATCTGCGCGCGCTTTTTCTTCGGCCGCGGCGTAAAGGAAGTGGCGGTCTTCCCGGATCACAAACTCCTGTACCAGTCGCGCGTACTCACCGACACGTTCCGGGGCGAGTGCGAACGCTCCGGGATGAAGATGCACGACCTGTCCACGGCGGTGCAGGACGGAGACCTGCCGCTGTGCGGTTACTACAAGAAGCTCGCCCAGGCGTTCCTGAAGCACAAAAACACCACGGCCCTGCTCTTCACCACCAGCGCCGACATGCTGGGCGTGATGAACGAGCTCCGTGCGGCTGGCGTGGACATCGCCAAGTACGAATTCATCGCGGTGTTCTCCAGCCCACACACGCTCCGGTATTTCGAGAAGACGCCGCCCTTCATCGACATCAAGCTCCCGCAGCTCGGCACGATGACGGCGAAACGCCTGCTCGACCGCATCCATTCGTTCAACAAGCTCCCGCGCACCGACATCGTAATCGCGCCCGAACTCACGTTCATCGACAAAAAGTGAGCGCGATCCGGTTTCCCGCGACTAAAGGGTATCTCTAAAAATCAAGCGGCCCTGCAGCGATGCGGAGCCGCTTTTTTCACGGGGTGATTTGAGGGGAAACCCGGGGTTATCGCGAGGGAGAACCGAGGTCGGCCGAGGTGAACTCCGTGACGGCGAACGATACGCCGTCGTCCCCCTGCAAATCCACGACCGCCGCGCCGCCCGGCGCGAGGTGGAGGACGGGATGGACCGTCTCGCCCGGTTTCGCCTGCTTCTTGAACTCCGCGCGAACGCGATTCCAGGCGAAATCCGCCGGCAGGACGTCGCTCGCGATGGCGAAATAGAGCGGGCTCGTGAGGTGGCCGTTGCCGTCCAGGTCGGACGGCTTCACGGTGAAGACCGGCATGGGCGTGCCGCCCCCGGTCGGGACCGGTATCTTCCGCGGCAGGCACTCCATCGGCTCCGCCTCGTCGTAGACCACGCCGAAGACCGCGGGATCGATCTTCGCGGCGCGACCGGCGGCAACGTCGAAAAACGCGCCCGTGGCGTTCGAGATGATGCAGAGTTCGCCGGATTCGTCGCGCATGGTGATCCGGCGGAGTCCGTAGATGGACTTGCAGCCGTAAATCTTGACGGCGGTGCGGACTTTCTCGCGGAACCGCGGCAGCCGGATCACGTCCGGCTGGATGGAGAAGAGGAACACCGCGAGGTTGTTCTCCCTCAGATAACGGCAGAAAGTCTGCTCCTGATACTCCTGAAACTGGCAGCAGTCCATCATCATGGCCACGGCCTCGTGCAGCTTCAGCCGACCGTCGGCTCCGGTGCGCGTGAACGGGACTTCGTTCTCCATCTGGTACATGATCCGCTCCATCCGGCGTGCGCCGGGCGTGAATGGGTTGAAAAATAATTGCAATATAATATAGCCGTTTTCCGCGCCGAAATCAAGCGGAGCGGGGCCGAAGGGGGCGATTTCCGGCATACATCAGTCAGCGAGATCAAGGCAGGAGCTGGGACACGGCGGAGTCGTCCGGGCCGCCGGGCGGCTCCGCATACTCCTCCGTCGCCGGGCATGCGACCGACTCGGATTTGCCGCCGAACGCACGGGAGAGCGCGTCGAGCGCGTCGTACCAGATCAACTGCCCGGCGACTTTCAGGCGCGTCATGTGCTGAGACAGCGTGTAGTGTTCCCGCCCGGAATCCCCGTCATCCGCCGAACCGGCCGGTTCCGGACCGGACAGGAGAAGCACGAGCAAACCTCCGGCCAGCAGGAACAGCAGGACGACCGCCGCTGAAACGAGGAGGAATACGCGGAATTTTTTCGATGTCGCGGGGTTCATGGCGTGAGGTGGAAACGGAGTTCGCCGGGCACGGGATCAGGGGAACAGCTTCTTCCCGCAGTGGGGGCAGTATTGCGGCGGGTCGACCGGATCCTGCACGGCAATGTTGTTGTCCGGGGCGTGATCGTGATCCTTCGACGGCGCGGGGGCGTTGGCGCCCTCCTCCGCATTGGTCTCGATCAGCTCCATGAAGCCTGCGCTGAGGATACTGGTCGGGACGGCGACCATGCCGATGCCGAGGATGGCGATGATCGCGCCGAGGAAACGTCCGATCGGGGTGATCGGGTAGATGTCGCCGTAGCCGACCGTGGTGAGGGTCGCGACCGCCCACCAGAGCCCGGAGAAGGCGTTTTTGAAATGATCCGGCTGCGCGTCGTGTTCCGCGTAGTAAATGAGCAGGGAGGCGAGCACGAGAATGATGGAGACGAAGAAGATCGAGGCGATGATCTGCTGGGCTTTCCTGCGGAAGACGCCGCCGATGGCCGCGAGCGCGTCCGAGTAGCGGTTGAGCTTGAAGATACGCAGGAGCCGGACCAGCCGGAACGCCCGGACGCCGACGAACGTGTAGGGGACGAACGGCAGCATGAAGGGCAGGATGGAACAGAGGTCGATGAGCGCCATCGGGGAGAGGATGTAGCGGATCCTGGAGCGGAAGGGCCCGAGCCCGGGGTACAGGAGATTCGCCGTCCAGATGCGGAGGGCGTATTCGATCGTGAAGACGACGAGCGACCAGAACTCGATGTGAATCAGCGTGCGGAGGAGCCATTCCGGGATGCGGAAGGTGCAGAGGAAGACCGAGACGACGCTGAAGACGATGAGCAGCATGATGACGTCGTCGAAGATCCTGCTGGCCAGCCGTACGTCGGATGCGTTCGCGAAGGGCTGGATCACGTCGAAGATGGTCCGTTTGAAGCGCTGGTAGATGTTCATGCGTGGTATCCTGCTGGATTTGAGGCTGTGGGAGTCGGGGAAAGCGTGAAACTCTGATACAATACCACCGGAACCGCGTCATTTCAAATGGCGGACGCGAAGAAAAAGCAGGTGAAAATGAGAAAAAACGGAAAAAGGGCGAAAAGGCGTGCGCAAACGATTGAGGGCACCTCTGAAAATTGGTATCCGGCGGCTTTTCGCGTCCGGACCAAGTCCAACTGGTAAGATTCTCGGTGGTTGCCTTCAGGCAGCCACGCTCAAATCTTTCTGCATTGTCCTTTTGGTCCATGCGCTGAAAATCCATCCGATCGAATTTTCAGAGATACCCTTGATTTTTTGAAAAACGTGCTGTATATTTATGGCAGGATACTTCTTACAAACCCGAAAGGACCCGAATCATGAAAAGACAATTGTTCGTGCTCGCATGCGCCGTCGTTGCCGCCATCGGCACAGCGTGTTCCTCCGACCCCGCACTGAAGACGGCCGTCATCTCCGCCATGGAGGAACCCTCGGAGCAGATCCAGAGTCAGTTCGCGAATGAAATCCGCACCCTGAACGAGCTGGAGATGAAACAGGAAGTCCTGACGAACTGCAACGGCGAGCTGCGTTACTGCCAGGGCGTGTACAACGAGGAAGAGCCCGGCAAATTCGCCATCCTGGTATTCCTGCACGGCTTCGGCGAACGCGGCGAGGAGAACCTCGCGCAGCTCCGTCTGGCCCTGCCCGAGATCGTGAAGCAGATGCGCGAAGACAAGCGCAAAGTCATCGTGCTCGCCCCCGAATGTCCGCCCGACCAGGTCTGGGCTCCGCTGCACCGCGGCGGCGCGATGGGCGACCTCATGGAGGAACCCTATCAGGCGCTCGGCATGATCCCGGTCCTGATCGAAAAGAAGATCGAGGAATTCAACGCCGACAAGAAGCGCGTGTACGTGACCGGTCTCTCCATGGGCGGCTACGGCTGCTGGGACCTGCTGGCGCGTTACGGCACCGACATCTTCGCCGCGGGCATCCCCTGCTGCGGCGGCGGCGATCCGAACCGCGCGGAATTCATGAGCGATCTGCCGGTCCTGATCTTCCACGGCAGCGACGACACGACGGTGCCCCCGCAGCTCGCGCGCTGGATGTACATCACGATGAAGAAGGCGGGCAACAGGAACGTCTTCCTGCGCGAATTCTTCGGCGTCGGCCACAACTGCTGGGACCTCGCGTATTCCGACAAGGACACCTGGGACTGGCTCTTCTCGCAGCGCAGGGGCAAACAGTCCGACATTCACCTGAAGAACCAGCCGGTCGGCCCCGTGACCGCCGGACAGTATGAAAAAGGCTTCGGGTTCAACGGCGGCCCCCGTCCGAAAGGCTCCAAGCCAGGCGACGGCCTGATCTCCGCGTTCCCGAGCGCCGAGGAGCGGGAAGCCCAGCGTGCCTGGCAGGCTCTGGAATCCGTCGAGGAGGCTCCCGCCGAGGAGGAATAAGCATCCGTCCGGGGGCATGCAATAGCCCCGTTGCGTTCCGGTCGCGGATGAGAGTTTTTTCCGCGCCGGGACGGTTGTCAGGAGCGGAAGTCCGGACAAGGCTCCCGCTCCTTTCATTTCGCAGGAACCGTTTTTTCAGGAAAAATCGAAAAATTTTCGGAAAGCCGCTAAGAAACGCGCGTCCGGTCCGTCTAATTGGAAAGCTTTTTTCAGAAACCCCGTATCCGCACAGCATTTTGACATGAGACTCCGCAAAAACGACGAAGACGACGTGACGCTGGAAATGTCGCCCCTGATCGACTGCGTCTTCCTGCTGCTGATCTTCTTCCTGGTCACGACCATGATGAAGAAGCTCGAGAAGCAGATCCCGATCGAAGTGCCCGACCCGGCCGTGACCATCTCCGAAAAAATGGACACGCGCCGCGTGATCCTGGCCATCGGCAAGGACGGCAGCTATTATTCCGCCGAGCGCCGCCTCCAGGACGGCCGACCCGATTTCCGCAGCGTCCCCGACGTCGACAAGTTCGTGGAGAACCTGGGACGGATCACGCAGAGCGGCGGCGAGGAGATCAACGTGCGGCTGTACGCCGACCCGGACGTGGAGTTCCAGACCGTCATCGAGATGCTCGACAAACTCCAGATCAACCATTTGAACAAAGTAGACGTCCGCATGCGTGACTACCGGGAATCCCGGTTCTACGTACCCGGCACTTCGGAACCGTGAGGCCGCACATGATCCGCAACAGCAAACACAATTCCGGCCGCACGACCGCCGTCATCTGGGGGCTGACCCTGTTCTGCTACGCCGTACTCGCCGTGGCCGCCTGGCAGCTCGATTTCATCCGTTACAGCCGGTATTCGCTCGAGGAGGCCCTGAAGCAGAAACAGGAGAACGAGGCCAAACGCGAAGCCCACAAGAACGATCCCGAGAAGCCGAAGAAGGAGGCCCCCGCGGCCGAACTCAAGAAGATCAGGGACCGCGTGCAGAAACGTAAGGAGAAGGAAATCCGCAGGAAGCTCGCCGAGGTCGAGGAGACCCTGGAGAAGATGGAGGAGCGCAAGGAAGAGCTCAAGGACATCTATTCCGAGCTGCGCGACCCGGAGCAGGAGGCCTACGACCGGATGTTCGACATTGCGGAGAACCTCTCCCACGAATACGATTACGTCGTGCCGTTCGCCGAGAACGCGCGCATCGCCGATGAGATCAAAAACCAGCTCGATCAGACCCCGGCCGAAGACCGGCTGCAGACGTTCCGCGGCCGCCTGGAGACGATGAAGCGCAACAGTGAGAAGTTCCGCGAGAACCCGGCGCGGTATCTCGATTTCGGGGTCGATCCGGCCACGGCGCTGTGGCAGTCGCTGGAGCTCGAACGCATGATCGACTCCATCCTGGAGGGCGACTTCTCCGGCGCGTACGACATCGACGTCATGAACACCCCGCCGGACATGCCCCCGATGGACGCATCGCTCCAGCAGCTGAAGGATTACATGCAGGCCATGGAGGAACAGCTCGACACCAAGTACGCCGAGCTGAACGCCTACCAGAACGCCATCCGGTCGATGGATTCGCTGAACGCGAACATGGACCAGACGTCGATGGAGCATTTCTCGCGCGACCTGGCGCAGGAGGAGGCCGCCACGCAGGATCCGCAGAAACTGCTCGATTCCGCCGAGGAAGTCTACAAGCTCACTTGCGAGACCTTCGACGAGATGAAGTCAAAGATCAGGGACAGCCGCGAACGGATCAGGAAAGAGGAGGAGGAACGCAAGGAGCGGCGTTCGTCGACCCGGCTCCGCCCCGGCCGCGTCGGGATCGCGATCGACGACTCTTTCACCGATCTTTACGAGTACGACACGCCGTCGTACGAGATTTATCTCGTGAACGAAAGCGAGGAGAACGCCACCCACACGATGGAGCAGGCGAAACGCGCCTACGAGGCCATCGTGAAGGCCGTGGACGGCAACGACGTCGACACCGCGCGGCAGGACCTCACGTTCCTCCAGACCGCGTCGCGCGACATGCTCTCGATCCGGGACGCGCTGAAGGAATCGAGTTACGCCACGCGGAAACTGCTCGACCTGGCGCAGACGGCGTATCAGGCCGCGCTGAACCACCGCAACGACATCGCGAACATCCTGTCCGAGTGGATTTACAACACCGATCCCGAGTTCGCCGACATCCAGGAGGCCGCGAAGGAGATGAACGCCGACGCGGAGACATTCCTGAGCAAGGCCATGGACGCGCGGTTCAACGACGAATTCACAGCCTACGAGGCGGAGCAGTACCTCCGCAAGCTCCTGAACGCGCTCAAGCGCGACCCGCAGCAGAATCAGCAGCAGAGTTCGTCCCGGCAGGGCGGCCAGCAGGGTCAGCAGGGACAGCAGGGCAGCGGTCAGCAGGGCGGCGGAGGCCAGTTCATGACGAAGGAGGACCTCATGCGCGCCATCGAACAGATGACCGAGCTGCAGGACGCCGCCGATTCTCTCTCCGCACGCGCCAGCAGTCTCGCCCGCATGGCCGGCATCAATATGCCGCTCTCCGCGGAACGCCTCTTCACCGCCCTTCAGAACCGCGCGATGCGGAACCGTCAGGGCGGTCAGCAGGGCGACCAGATGGGCGGTCAGCAGGGCGGCAGCCTCGCCGACATGATGCGCCAGCTGGCGCAGATGGGCCGCGAAGGCGTTCAGCGCGCCGGTCAGCAGGGCCAGCAGGGCCAGGGTCAGGGACAAGGCCAGGGTCAGGGACAGGGCCAGGGCCGGGGCAACGGTTCCAGCTTCGGCAACAACGGCAGCGCCTACGGCGGAGGCGGCATCGCATTCCGCGGCGACTTCGACTTCGAATTCGGCGGCTACACCTACGGTCCGGTCGGCAACTCCGACAGCAAGCGCATCGCCTCCGAACCCGCCGACTACGCCATCATCGCCGAGTCCGTGCCCGGCCGCAGAGTCACCAAGGACGCCGCACGCCACGGATTCGTCTTCATCGACTCCTGGTACGTGATCGGCCCGTGGGAAGGCAAATACGACGGCAGCACATACACGCACATCGCCGAGCGCGTGAAGCAGGAGCCGGAGACCAAGATCGACCTCGACGCCGAGTACGACGGCAAAATCGACCCGCTCACCCACAAGCCCATCCGGCTCCGCTGGCGCTACGTCCAAACCGACACGAGCTGCATCCGCACCCCGGACAAGATGGACAACGCGATCTACTACGCCTACACCGACGTTTATTTCGAGGAGGACACCGATGTCCTCGCCATGATCGGCACCGACGACGCCAGCGTCCTGTGGATCAACGGCGAACAGGTCTGGCTCGACGACGAACTCAGCACCTGGGGCCTCCATGAAAACATGATCGATGTGCATTTCCGCAAGGGCTGGAACACCATCCTCTTCTGCGTGGAGAACGGACCCGACGAATGTCAATTCTCGTTCGTGATGGTCCGCGAAGACACCAAGGCGGCGGCCGACGCCGCGCGCCGCGCCCGGGAAGAGGGCCGCACGATCCGCGAACAGCCCCCGCGTCCGCAGTCGTCCGCTTCGGGCGCCTCAGCCGGAGGCGCGACCACATCGGCACGCAGACGCAACCTCCCCATCCTCCCGTGATTTCATCAGAACAACAATAGCATACACAACTACGAAAGGCCATCCATGAAACTTGCCCTCAGCGCCACAATCCCTGCGGCCGCGGCGTTCCTCGCCCCGGTCTCGCTCCTCGCGGATACCGCCGAAACGGACGCTCCCGCGGAGGAAATGACCATCGACTGGATCCAGGAGATCATCAACGGCGGCATGACCTCCGCCGTGCTCCTGCTCCTCAGCGCGGCAGCCGTCGGATTCCTGGTGGAACGCCTCATCCGCATGCGGAAGAAATACCTCGCGCCGGCGTACTACGCCGACTTCTTCGCCGACGCCATCGCGAAGAACGACGTCGCCGCCATCCGCAAGGAGGCCGAGACGAAGCCCAGCATCCTCGCCGACGCCGGCGCATACATCGTGGAACACCGCTCCATGGACCCCCTGCGGCTCCAGACCGCCGTGGCCGACTCCGCGGCGCGCGCCTTCGAACGCCACAGACAGCGCAGCTATCCGCTGGCGATCATCGCCACCATGGCCCCGATGCTCGGTCTGCTCGGCACCGTGATCGGCATGATCGAGGCGTTCTCGAAGGTCGCCATCCTGGGCGACACCGGCGACGCCGCGCTGCTCGCCGACTCCATCTCGAAGGCGCTCATCACCACCGACATCGGCCTCGTGCTCGCGATCCCCTCCCTCGGCGCGTATCATTACCTGAAGCAGAAGCTCTCCATCGCCGAACTCGCCGTGGAGGAAGCGCTCGAAGCCATGTTCGCCACGCTCGATTCCACGCACTGACCCATCGCAGGACCGGATCATGAAGATCAGACGCTCAAAGGAAGACAAACTCGAGATCGGCATGTCGTCGCTCATCGACTGCGTGTTCCTCCTCCTGATCTTCTTCCTCGTGACCACCATCGCGAAGAAGGAGAACCGCGACATCGACATCGAGCTGCCGGTCTCCACGTCCTCGCTCGACGTGCCGCCGGACAACGACACCATGGTCATCGGCGTGAACAAGGAGAAGATGCTGTTCTACAACGGCCGGCCGGTCACGATCTCCGAGCTGCACCAGATCCTGCTGGAACTCTCCGAGGAGTCCAGCGACCGCCGCATCCGCGTGGACTGCGACAAGGCGGTGGCTTTCAGCCGCGTCGTCGAAATCCTCGACCTGTGCTCGTTCCGCGGCCTCCGCAACGTTGCCGTGAGGACCTACGACGAGCAGTACAATACCCGCTGAAAATCAGAAGATTTCACGTATAAACGAAACGCCGGGCAGCCAGTACAGGCCGTCCGGCGTTTTGTGTGTCCGGAAACGATATTTACTCCGCCCGGTACGCCCTCATGGAGGCGATTTCGGCGGCAT
>JAFYBD010000015.1 GCA_017540385.1 Lentisphaeria bacterium | reverse complement strand
CGCGTCACGTTCCGGCAAGCCCCGCCCCGAACCGGTCCCGGTCCTCATCTGCGCGGCCACGAAGAACCGCCTCGCGGCGTTCATCGAGCTGCCGGAATCCGCCCGGGTCTATGTGACGCCCGAGCTCCTGAATGGCATCGACCGCCTGCTTGGCGAGGACCATTATGCGATCAAGGCGAACGACGACGTGCCCCAGCCGCGCCGCCAGTGGCGCAGGGACCGCGAACAGGAGCCGGCCTCGGCGTGACGTTTTCGGAGGTGATCCCCATGACATCGGTATTTCAGACGCGTTTCCGTTTCCTCTGCTGCTTCCTGCTGACGGCGGCGTTCGCGCTCTCCGTCTCCGCCCAGATCATCAAAAAGCTCCCCGACGAACCCGAAGACGACCAAAGCGCTTCTTCCTCCGTCGTGAAGAAGCTCCCGGACGATCCCGGGGAAAAGACCGCTCAGAATAAGGCCGTCGACGAGAAACAGGCCGCCGTGAAGGCGCAGGCCGACGCCGTGAAGGAGATCGTCGAACGCCTGGACCGCATGATCGTGCCGTACAAGCCGCTTCAGCGCAGCCGGGAGCCCCTGATGAACAGCGATCTCTCCGACGACGTGATCTCCTCCTGGCGGCTCATCTACGTGAAGGAATTCGACAAGATCGGCGAGGAAGCGTCCGAATCCGTGCAGAGCGGCAGCGGGGACGAGGAGAACGAGGAGGACGTGAAGGAGGATTTCGCCGCCATCACGCTGATCCCCGTGAAGTCGATCCGCCTCTCCGACGCCCTGAAGCTCAGCACCGTCGGGAAGCCGCAGGAGACCATCCTCCAGCCGCTGTTCTTCACGAAATACGGCATCATGTGGCGCAAGCTCCAGACGCAGTACGAGACCTTCACGCTCTACCTCGGTTCCACCGGCGATTTCCACGTCTTCGCTTCGGCCAACATCAGCGTCATCTACACGCTCTTCCGCTATGTCGACATGAAGGGCGGCACCGACCTCATCTCCCTGCTCGTGGACTGCCTCGACATCGAGGACGAGGAGTATTTCACGAACCGCTTCGCCCTGGTCCACCTGGCGGAGTTCGGCGACGCTTCGATCCCCGCCCTTCAGCGCGCCATCAAACGCGTCGCGGCGTCCGGCGTCGCGCCGATCCAGCAGTTCCTCGGCCTCACGAACATCGCCACGCCGAAGGCGCTCGAGATCATCAACGAAGCCGCCGATTCCGCCGATCCGCAGATACGCGACGCCGCCTTCACCGCCCTCATCGGCATGCCCTCGGTGAACAAGGAACTGAAGCACGCCTACGTCCGCATGGTGGAGACCCGCGAGAAAGTCTGGGCCGGATTCGCCGCCTGCGACCTGCTCGGCTGCGCGAAGGAGCTGTCGCCTATGCTGGACGCGTACTACGCGCGCCCGAAGTCCGTGGCTGAGTTCGAGGCCGTGGCGCGTGCGCGCTGGCTCCTGAAAGATCCGAAGCTCAACCTCGTCCATACCCGCGCGCTCAACGAGATCACCATCGCCTCCATCCGCAGCGGCGAGATCGCGAATTCGCCGAAGTACCTGAACGTGCAGGAAACCGAGGCGTCCCGCAACGCCCGGTTGAACATCGAGGACGGCAAGCGCATCGCTTCCGCCCGCGAAGCCATCCTGAAAGCTCCTCAGACCGACCTCAGCGTCGCCGCAGGCATCGAGCTCGCCATGTTCTACACGAAGGACAAGCGCGTCTCCCGCGACTACATCAACCGCGTGAACCGCGTCGGCATCGACATCCTGAGTTCGCTCCCGCGTCAGGAGACCCTGCGGATCATGGACTCGCTCATCCGGTACAACGAATCCGTCAAGGAGGCCGAAAAACTGGCCGACATGCGCGCCCGGATCGGAAAGTAGTCGCGCCTCTTTCCGCTTTTTTGAGCCCTATATTTAAAAAAAAGCGCAATCCGGTTTGAAAAATAGAAAAATGAGTGTAAAGTATCTTGATTTTATTACATACGTGAACCAGCAAAAACGCTTAACAAATCAGGAATGGAGCGAATGAATCCTGTCGTCATCACGGGCCGAGGTCTGATTACCCCGATCGGGCTTGGTATGGCCGAAAACCTCGAAGCCCTGAAAACCGGAAAAAGCGGGATTACGCGGGACCCCTACTGGCAGGAACTCAATCTGGACTCGCAGGTCGCCGGCAAGGTGAACCTCGACGAGTACGAATGTCCCGCGTTCGACCGGAAACAGCTCCGCTTCATGCCGCAGAGCGCGCGCATGGCGGTGGCGGCCGCCTACGAAGCCATTACCGAGGCCGGTTACACCATGCAGAACCTCCCCGGTTCGAAAATGGCCGTCATCACCGGCTGCGGCGGCAGCAGCTACTCCGAGTATTTCAACTCCATTGAGACCTACCAGCGGACTCATTCGGTCCGCAGGATCTCCCCCTTCAGCATCCCCCGCATCATGCCGTCGTCCGCCGTCGCGAACCTCTCGCTCGTGTACAAGATCGGCGGCGAGAGCTACGATGTGAGCTGCGCCTGCACCAGCGGCGCGGTCGCCCTGATCCAGGCCATCCGCCTGATCCAGTCCGGCGCGTACGACATCGTCATGGCAGGCGGCTGCGAAGAGCTCTGCTGGCAGCAGGCGGTCGGTTTCGGCGCGATGCACGCCCTGTCCCACAACTTCAACGAGGAGCCCGAGAAGTCCAGCCGTCCGTTCGACGTCCAGCGCACCGGGTTCGTCCTCTCCGAAGCCGCCGGCATCATGATCCTCGAGAGCGAAGCCCACGCGAAGGCGCGCGGCGCGAAGTCCTACGGACGCATCAGCGGCTACGGATGCAACAGCAATGCGTGCGACATGGTCGCCCCGAGCCCGGAAGTCTCCGCCGACGTCATGTCCGCCGCGATCAAAAGCGCCGGCCTGACCCCCGCAGACATCGACTACGTGAATACGCACGGCACGGGCACTCCGGTCGGCGACCCCGTCGAAGTCGACGCCCTGAAGACCGTCTTCCACGAACACGGCGCATCCCCGATGATCAACAGCACGAAGTCCCAGACCGGCCATCCCATCGGAGCCGCCGGGGCCATCGAGCTCATCTTCTGCTCGCAGATGATCGAGCACTCCTTCGTCAGCCCCTCCATCAACGCCGACACCATCGAAGAGTCCATGAAGTGGGCCGACATCGTCCGCACGCCGCGGATGAACGTCCCGATCCGGCACGCCATCAGCAACAGCTTCGGCTTCGGCGGCACCAACGCCGCCATCATCGTTTCCCGCGACGACGCCTGAGGGCTTCGGTCATGACGCCGGATTTCTATCCCTCCGGCTCCGCTGTCATGGCGCCGGTCGCCGGTCACACCGACATCCCGTTCCGCAGGATGATCCGGCGTTTCGGCTGCCGCTATGCGTTCACCGAGATGATCGACGCGGGCTCCCTGGTGTTTCAGGGCGAGAAGACGCTCCGGCTCGCCAGCCGCGGCAATGATTCCGGTTTTCTCGGAATCCAACTGGTCGGCTCCGACCTCCCCACGCTCAAACGCGCCGCCGAGATCGTCAACGATCTTGACTTCGACGTGCTGGATTTCAACCTCGGCTGCCCCGCCCCGAAAGTCGCCCGGAAATGCGAAGGCATCCGGTTCGCGCTGGAGAATCCCGACGGTGCCGTCACGGCGTTCGAGACCCTCGCGAAGACCTCGCGCCTCCCGGTCACGGCGAAGACGCGCATCCAGGACGAACGCGATCCCGCCCCGACCGTGGCTTTCTGCCGCCGCCTTCAGGACGCCGGGGCGCGCTCCATCACGATCCACGGCCGCCTCATGCACAATTTCTACTCCGGGCCGGTCTTCCACGGGATCATTTCCGCCGTCCGTGAATCCCTCGACGTCCCGGTCGTGGCCAACGGCGGTGCGATGGACGGCGCGTCGTTCCGCCGCCTGCTCGCCGAGACCGGCTGTCATGCGGGCATGGTCGCGCGCGGCGCGCTCGGCAATCCGTGGATCTTCCGCGAGATCGCCGACCCGGAGGCCGGGCCGCCCGACGTGGCGGAGTTCACGGAGACCATCCGGCTCTACATGGCGGACATGCTGGACTGCTACGGCCCGGTATTCGCCTACGTGGTGGCGCGGAAGACGCTGCTGGAGTTTCTGCGGGGCAGGGGGTATCCGGGCAGACTCCGGGCTTCGGTGTCGTTTCTGGACTCCGCGGACGCCCTGGAAAAACTGCTGGAAGCGATCGCGCAGGGACCGACGGAACGCTACACGGAGACCCTGAACCTCCACCCGGAGACCGTGGAGCGCAAGCTCGTGGTCCGGCGGGGGTAAATCCGAGGGGAAAGAATACGCTCAGCCGCGCTTCCGGGCGGACGCCACGGCGCGCCGCATGTCCATGTCGTCCTGTTTCCGGCGGAGCGTTTCGCGCTTGTCACCGAACGTCTTGCCCCGGGCGATGCCGAGTTCGACCTTCACGCGCATGCCCTTCAGGTACATTTTGAGCGGGATGAGCGCGTAGCCCTTTTCCTTGACCTTGTTCGCGAGCCGCAGGATTTCCTTCTTGTGCATCAGGAGCTTGCGGGGTCGTTTCGTCTCGTGGTTGAACCGGTTCCCGAACGCATACAGCGAGATGTGGATGCCGTAGGCGAGCAGTTCGCCGCGTTCGATCCGGGCGAAACAGTCCTGCAGCTGCACGCTGTGCTCGCGGCAGCTCTTCACCTCGGTCCCGACGAGCACGATGCCAGCCTCGCAGGTCTCAAGGATCTCGTAGTCGTGGAACGCCTTGCGGTTGCGGGCGATGACGGGATCGCTGCTGTTCTTGTCTTTGTTCTTCGCGGAGGCCATGGGCTTGCTTCGGGGATGGTCAGGTGTGGAGGAACTTGGCGGCGCGGGCGCGGAAATCCGCCTGCTTCGGGTAATTCGATTCGGTCAGCCCGAGCGACGCGATGGTCTTCAGCTGCGCGGCGGTCAGCCCGGAGGGCAGTTCCACGAAAATGCGGACGATCTGGTCGCCTCTCGCGCCGCCTTTCAGCGCGGGCACGCCTTTGCCGCGCAGACGCAGCATGGTGCCGTTCTGCGTGCCGGGCGCGATCTTCATGCGCGTGCGGCCGGAGATGGTCGGCACGTCCACGATCCCGCCCTGGAGCGCCGTTTCCAGCGGCACGGGCAGTTCGCAGATCAGGTCCTGGCCGTTGCGTTCGAAGACCGCGTGCGGTTTCAGGGCGATGATGACGTACAGGTTGCCCGCGGGGCCTCCGCCCGTGCCGGGGCCGCCCTGGCCGGAGACGCGGAGCTTGGAGCCCTCGTCGACTCCCGGCGGGATGTGGATCTGGAGTTCCTTTTCCACGCGGACGACGCCGGAGCCCCCGCAGCGTTTGCACGGATGCAGGATCACGCTGCCGGTGCCGTGGCATGCCTGGCACGCCTCCTGCATCTGCAGGAATCCCTGGCCGGAGACGACGTAGCCGCTGCCGCCGCAGGACGGGCAGGATTTCCGGCCGGAACCCGGTTCCGCTCCGCTGCCGCCGCAGGACGGGCACGCCTCGTCCTTGGCGATGCGGATTTTCTTGTCCGCGCCGAGCACGGCGTCCTCCAGGTCGATTTCCACGCGGTAGCTCAGGTCTTCGCCCTTGCGCGCAGAGCTGCCGGACGAACGCCGTCTGCCGCGGCCGTTTCTCATGCCGCCGAGCAGGTCGTCGAACGAGAATCCGCCGCCACCGCCGCCGAATACCTGACTGAAGATGTCCCTGGGGTCCGAGAACCCCGAGAAATTGAAATTCGAGGACGAGAATCCGCCGGGTCCGCCTCCGGGAGGCGCGCCGTATCCCTGCCCGCCGGTCCGTTCGAAGAGCTCGGGACCGAACTGGTCGTACTGCTTGCGTTTCTTGTCGTCGCTCAGGACTTCGTATGCCTTCGAAACTTCCTTGAACTTCTCCTCGGCGGCCTTGTCGCCGGGGTTCTTGTCCGGGTGGTACTTCACGGCCAGCTTGCGGTAAGCCTTCTTGATCTCGTCTGCCGAAGCCGTCTTTGCGATGCCCAGAGTCTCGTAATAATCCTTTGCCATGGGTGTTGCCTTTCAATTCTGAACGGGCGGACCCGCCATTTGTCCCGGTCTGCCCGGGGATCCGGCGGGTCCACGCCGCGTCATTCTCCGTCTTTCTTCGCGTCCTCCGAAGCCGCCGCTTCGGCGGGGCCGGAGCTGACCACCACCATCGCCGGTTTCAGCAGACGCGTGCCGCAGCGGTACCCGCGGCTCCACTGGCGGAGCACGGTCCCGGCCGGGACGGTGTCGGAGTGTTCCTCCGCGACCGCCTCGTGGACGGCGGGGTCGAAGGGTTTCCCTGCGGCGTCGATCACGGTGATGTCGAGGTCGGAGAACGCCTTGTCGAATTCCTTCTGGATGATCTCCATGCCCTGGAGCATGGACTCGAACGAGCTGGATTTCTCAGCCGCCGCGACCGCCATGGTGAAGTGGTCGAAGACCTGGAGGAACGGGAACACGGTGTCCTGCGTGGTATTGTACCGCACGTTTTCCATTTCCTTGGCCGTGCGTTTGCGCTGGTTGTCCATGTCGGCCAGGGCGAGCAGACGCAGGCGCTCCGCGTCCTTCAGTTTCGCCTCGGTCTCCTCGAGCTTCTTCTCCAGCTCCTCGATCCGCGCGAGTTCGGCGGTCAGCTCGAAATTCGCGTCCGCCGTGACGGATGCGTCCATCTGCGCGGCCTCGTCGAACGCCGCCTCGCCTTTCGGCTGCATGGTGGGCATTTCACGGGCTTCCGCGGCCGCGTCGGACTCGATCTTCCCGGCGTGGTCGATGCCGTGATTTTTCTTATGATTCATGGTCGGTCTCCGTTTTCAGAATGTGATGATTTAATATAGCTCCGGATTGTGTTTTTTCAACCTTTTTCCGCGCACGTGAACACCAGTTCGCCGCCTTTTTTCGCGCCGACGGTCAGGACCATGCCTTCGTGCAGTTCGCCCGAGATGAGTTTCCGGGAGAGCGGCGTCTCCAGGTCGTTCACGAGCACCCGTTTCAGCGGACGCGCCCCGAACCGCGGATCGTAGCCGCGTTTCGCCAGCAGTTTCCGCGCCTCGGGCTTGATTTCGAGCGCCACGCCCTGCTTGTTCAGGCGTTCGCGCAGGAGTCCGATCTGGATGTCGAAGATGTTCTCGAGCTGTTCCAGTTCCAGCGGCTTGAAGAGCAGGATGCCGTCGATGCGGTTCAGGAATTCCGGGCGGAACTGCGCGTGGAGCAGCTTGTCGATCTCGGGACGCGTCTTTTCCACGTCGCCGCCGCTCTCCAGCAGCAGGTCGCTGCCCAGGTTCGACGTCATGATGATGATCGTGTTCTTGAAGCTCACGGTGCGCCCGTGGGAATCCGTCAGCTGGCCGTCCTCCAGGATTTGCAGGAAGAGGTTGAAGACGTCCGGGTGGGCCTTTTCGATCTCGTCGAAGAGCACCACGGCGTAGGGTCTGCGCCGCACGGCTTCGGTCAGCTGGCCGCCTTCCTCGAATCCGACGTAGCCGGGGGCCGCGCCGATCAGACGCGACACGCTGTATTTCTCCATGTACTCGGACATGTCGAT
>JAFYBD010000139.1 GCA_017540385.1 Lentisphaeria bacterium | reverse complement strand
TGCCGCCGCGATCGTGAAGGACGGCATTCCCGTCTTCGCCCGCAAGGGAGAGACGCTCAAAGAGTACTGGGAGTACACCCACCGCGCGATGATCTGGCCGGACGGCACCGGTCCCGACCAGCTGGTCGATGACGGCGGCGACGCGACCATGCTGATCCACTGGGGCGTCCGTGGCGAGGACGACCCGAAGTTTCTGGACCGCAAGCCCGGTTCCGAAGACGAAGCCGAAATACTGAAATTGTTGAAAAAACTCCGCGCGGAAGATCCGCGGCACTGGCACAAGATCGCCGCCAACATCCGCGGGGTTTCCGAAGAAACGACCACCGGCGTCTGCCGGCTGATCCAGATGGCGGCAAAAAAGCAGCTGCTCTTCCCCGCGATCAACGTCAACGACGCGGTGACCAAATCCAAGTTCGACAACACCTACGGCTGCCGCCACAGCCTGACCGACGGGATCAAACGCGCTTTGGACGTGATGCTCTCCGGCAAGGAGGCGGTGGTCTGCGGCTACGGCAACGTGGGCAAGGGCTGCGCGGAGGCGCTCGCCAACGAACGCGCCCGCGTGATCGTCACCGAAGTCGATCCGATCTGCGCGCTGCAGGCGTGCATGGCGGGCTTCAAGGTCGCCCCGGTCGAAGAGTGCCTCGCCACGGCGGACCTCTATGTGACCTGCACCGGGAACACCCGCGTCATCACGGCGGAGCACATGGCGAAGATGAAGGATCAGGCGATCGTCTGCAACATCGGTCACTTCGACAACGAGATCGACGTCGCCGGGCTCAAGGCGGTAAAAGGCATAAAGATACTGGAAATCAAAGGTTACGAATGTCCGGTCCACCGTTACACCTTCCCGGACGGTCACAGCATCTACCTGCTGGCGGAAGGGCGGCTCGTGAATCTCGGCTGCGCCACCGGACACCCGAACTTCGTGATGAGCTGCTCCTTCTCGAACCAGGTCCTCGCCCAGATCGAAATCGCATCGAAGAAGCTCGAAAAAAAGGTCTGCCTGATCCCGAAGAAACTCGACGAGGAAGTCGCACGGCTCCACCTCGCGAAATGCGGCGCGAAGCTTTCGAAGCTCACGCAGGAGCAGGCCGACTACATCGGCGTGAAAGTTTCCGGGCCATTCAAGCCGGAAGGCTACCGCTACTGAGCATTCGGCATCGGGCGACACTGCCCGCCCGACTGCTTGTTCCGCACGGGATCCCTCCCGTGCTTTTTTTTATCCGCGAGGATCGGATCAGGGTTTCTTTTCCTTTTCCGCAGAGGGCTTCGCATCGGGGAGGAGGAGGCCAAACGCGGCCATGGTCTCCGCCTGATGATCCACGGTGCCTTCGTCCATGCCGATGGCGAAAATGGAGTCGACGAAGCAGTAAAGCGCAGGCGTCTTGCCCCGTGTGGGGAAAAGCGTGGCGGTGTAGTTGTATTCCTTGCCGTTGTTGTCCGGCCCCTGCGCCTGCATCCCCTTCACGGAAAAACCGGTGGGGTTGAAACGGCTGTTGTGAAGCGGTGCATGGATCATGTTCGAGCCGAGACCTGTAATCCAGCAGAGGTTCAGAGGATTGCAGCCGAGCGTGTTATCGGCGGTCCGGATCATGGCGTCATAGTATTCCTGGACTTTCAGTTTGTTGTTGGTGCAGGCCCAGGCGTGCCAGACGACGGTCAGGAAGTGTTCGTACGCGCCGGTCCCCCAGTTGATGGGGGCGTATCCGTGCCGAACGAACTTGTAGGCGGCGCGGTTCGATGCTCTGAGATACGCGTCGGCCTCCTCGCAGATGGCGCGGACGACATCGGAATGAACGGTCGGGTCGGCCTTTGCGAACGGGATGAAGGCGTAGGCATATGCGGCAGTGGAAAGATTGTAACTACCGTCGTCCGCGATCATTTTCGCCTTGGCGTTCTTCTTCCACGGGGTATTATCCAGAAACGCCTGATGATAGGCGTCCTCGCCCGTGGTATGATAGAGCTGGGCCGCGGCATAGGCGAGCGGGACAGTGTAGAACTGGCCGTATTTTTTCGCGTCATTGGTCGGCGGCTTGTTTTTCACGCCCCAGTCATACGCCCGGCGGGCGCGCTCCAGATAATCCGCCGCGAGCTCTTTTTTCCCGACGCTTTTCAGCAGACGCGACGCCTGCGCCATGGCACCCGCGAATTGGAACGAACCGCTGCTGTCCTTGGCGAACGCGAAATCGCCGCGCGGATCGCGGTCGACCGTCTGGAAAAAGTTCGGGTCGCCCTCGGATTCGGTGCCGTTGTACACGCCGCCGTCCTCGTCCTGAAGCCCGATCCAGAGTTTGAGCGCCCACAGCGCCTCGTCGAGGATATCCGGGATGCCGTTGCCTTTTTCCTGGATGTTCAGCTGGCCGTCGAAGAATTTCTTCGGCGCGACCTCGTAGGCATCCATCAGGACCTGCGCGACGTCGATGTGCGAACGCGGATTGTAGTCGCCTGCGTCGTGGTGGCCGCCGGAAGCCTGAATTCGTTTCGGGATGTTCGCATCGATGCGTTCGGACAGCTTCGCGATCTCGGCCTCGCCAAGCACGCGGTTGTAAATGCGGAGCTCGTCGAAATAGCATCCCTCCGCGCCCGTGTTCGTG
>JAFYBD010000014.1 GCA_017540385.1 Lentisphaeria bacterium | reverse complement strand
GATGCTGGAGGTATTCGCGAGGAGCGGAGCGCCGCACATGCAGAGGATGGCGATGATGAAGCCGAAAATACGGCCGGAGAGCACGACCTTCTTGTCCTCGGCCTGCGGATTGATGAGGCCCTTGTAGAAGCCGATGCTGAAGAGCGTGCAGGAGGAGTTCAGCGCGCCGTTGAAGCTGGAAAGCACCGCGCCGATCAGGACCGCGCCGAAGAAGCCGGCCAGCCAGTTCGGCAGCACGAACGTGACGAGCTTGCCATACGCGAGGGCGGAGCTGTTCATGTCGAGGTCGAGCAGGCCTTTGCAGGCGAAGTAGAACGCGATCATGCCGGGGAACACGAGGTACAGCGGGCCGAGGAGCTTCAGGAGACCGCAGAGCAGGACGCCCTTCTGGCCTTCCGCGAGGCCCTTCGCGCCGAACGTGCGCTGGATGATCTGCTGGTTGGTGCACCAGTAGAACATGTTGATGATGAGGACGCCGGTAAAGAGCGTGCCGAACGGCACCTCGGATTTCGGACGGCCGAAGGTATTGAACATGTCGGCGTGGGCGTTCTTCACCTCGGAGATGGACTGCATGAGACTGAGCTCGCCGCCGTTGACCGCGGAGACCTTGTTCAGGGCGAAGAACACGATCATGAAGCCGCCGACGAGCAGGCCGATGCCGTTGATGGTGTCAAGCACGGCGCAGGTGCGGAGGCCGCCGAAGAGCGAGTAGGCGCAGCCCATCAGACCGATCAGCCAGATCGCGATCCAGAGGATCGCCGTGTCGCTGAGGCCGGGGAGCAGGCTGTGGAAGTCGAGGATCTGACGGAGCGCCACGGCGCCCGTGTACAGGATCAGCGGGAGGAGCAGGAAGACGTAGAAGAACAGGAAGATCGCGTTGGCGATCGTGCCCGTGGACTTGCCGTAACGCAGTTCCAGGTATTCCGGCACGGTGGTCACGCCGCTCTTCAGGAATTTCGGCAGGAAGAACCACGCCATGGCGACGAGGGAGACCACGGCCACCACTTCCCACGCCATCACGCAGAGGCCCTGACGGAACGCGGAACCGTTCAGGCCGACCATCTGTTCGGTGGAGAGGTTGGTGAGCAGCAGGGACGCCGCGATGAGGGGGAACGTGAGGCTGCGTCCGGCGAGGAAGAAACCGGTGTTCGAGCCGACGTCTTGCTTTCGCACGATGAGCCAGGTGAGGACGCCGGCGAAGGCGAGGAACAGGATGAACGAAACGATCGTCATTTGATTTGCTCCGGGGTTTGGTGTTTTTATTTAAGATAGGGAATACGTTTCTGGTGGGCTAATATATCATATCCCGAACGAGAAATCAAGGCGGAAGCGAGGTTTTTTCGGCATTTTTCGACTTTGAGGGCGGGTTTTACGTTAAAACAACGTTATCCGGGGTCCCGCGTGAAAAGCAAAAAGCGGATGCCCGGCGCAAACCGGACATCCGCGGACGAAACATCATCGTCTGCGCGGGGACATGCCCCGTGGAGTTATTTGATGACGACGATCTCGATCCCGGCCATGCGGGCGAAGTCTTCCATGTACTCGGTCGTGAGGGACGGAGCGTTCACGCTGTGGTGCGCGCCGCCGGCTTCGATCCAGCGACGGGCGCCTTCGTGCAGGTTCGGCTTCGGGATCCAGACGGTGCTGGCGACGGGGAGCTTGGCGAGTTTCTTGTCCGGCTTCACGATCTCGAGTTCGTTCACGATCAGGCGGAAGTGGTCGCCGAGGTCGATCACGGTGGCGTTGATGGCCGGGCCGGGCTTCGTCGTGAAGACGAGGCGGGCGGGGTCGGCCTTGCCGCCGATTCCGAGCGGATGGACTTCGAGGGAGGGCTTGCCGGCCGCGATGGACGGGCAAACCTCGAGCATATGCGCGCCGAGGACGCGTTCACGGCCCTTTTCGAAGTGGTAGGTGTAGTCTTCCATGAAGCTCACGCCGCCGGGGAGGCCGGCCGCCATGACCTTCGCGGTGCGGAGGAACGCGGCGGTCTTCCAGTCGCCTTCCGCGCCGAAGCCGTAGCCCTCTTCCATGAGGCGCTGGCAGGCGAGGCCGGGGAGCTGGTCGAGGCCGTAGAGGTTCTCGAACGTGGTGGTGAAGGCGGTGAAATTGCCGTCCTCGAGGAACGCGCGGAGACCGATCTCCTGCTTGGCGGCGGCGAGGAACGACTTCTTTTCGGCCGCGCCCTTCTTCGGCACGGTGTAGAGGTCGAAATACTTCTTGACGAGGCGTTCGGCTTCCTTGTCGGTCACGGCGTCGATGAACTTCAGCACGTCCGGCACGGCATAGCCGTTGCAGGAGTAGCCGAACTGGATCTGGGCGGAGACCTTGTTGCCCTCGGTCACGGCCACTTCGCGCATGTTGTCGCCGATGCGGGCGACCTTCATGGTCTGGGAATCGGCCCATGCGGCGGCGACACGCGCCCACACGCCGATCTCGTGCTGGACGAGCGGATCGGCGTAGTAGCCGTTGACGACCTTGCGGTTGAGGCCGAGACGGGTGCAGATGAAACCGAACTCGCGGTCGCCGTGGGCGGCCTGGTTCAGGTTCATGAAGTCCATGTCGATGGTGGTCCACGGAATGTCGCGGTTGCCCTGGGTGTTCAGGTGGAGCATGGGCTTGTGGAGGATCTTGAGTCCGTTGATCCACATCTTGGCGGGGGAGAACGTGTGCATCCAGCAGATGACGCCGATGCACTTCGGGTCGGCGTTGGCCTCCTGCATGGCGGCGACGACTTCCTCGTTCAGCTTGACCGTGGGGACCCATTCGATGGCCACGGGGATCGCCTTGGAGGCGTTCAGGGCCTTCACGACTTTCTTGGCGTTGTCGGCGACCTGCTTCAGGGTCTCGGGGCCGTAGAGGTGCTGGCTGCCGGTGATGAACCGGATACGGTACTGTTTGAAATCAATTTTGGCCATAATAGGCATCCTTTCCGTGTTTACGGTTGTAATGTTTTTGAATCAGGGAATCTTTCAGACGCTGGACCTTGGGGTTCACGAGCTCCGTGATGTACGCCATCTTGCAGAGTTCCTCCAGGACGCGTGCGTGATACACGGCCTTGGCGGCGGTGGCGCCCCAGGTGAAGGGACCGTGACCGGCGACGAGCGCCATCGGGATCTCCGCGGCGTCGAGGTTGTGCTTCTCGAAGCAGTCGATGATCTGAAGCCCGGTCTCGGTCTCGTAGTCGTTGCGGATGCGGTCGTCGGCCATGAACTCCGTGCAGGGGATGTCCGCCGCGAGGTGGTCGGCGTGCGTGGTGCCGTAGAGCGGCACGGCGCGTGCGGCCTGCGCCCAGGCCACGGCGAACGTGGAATGGGTGTGGACGATGCCGCCAAGGGACGGGAACGCCTTGTAGAGTTCGAGGTGGGTGTTGGTATCGCTGGAGGGACGGAGGGAACCGTCGGCGACCTTGCCGTCGAGCCCGACGATCACGATGTCCTCGGGTTTGAGCTTGTCATAGTCCACGCCGGAGGGCTTGATCGCGAAGACGCCCGCCTTGCGGTCGATGCAGCTGACGTTGCCGAACGTATAGATGACGAGGCCGAGCTTCGGCAGCTCCATGTTCGCCTCGTAACATTCTTTGCGGAGGGATTCGAATTTCATGGATCAGAGCCCTTCCTTCTCCAGGGTCCGGCCGAAGCGGAGGTAACGCTGATAGAGCTCTTCGTAGAGCTGGACGACTTCCTTGTTCGGCGTGTACTCGGCGTCGAAGCCCGCGCCCATCTTCTCCATCGCATCCTCGACGCGTGCGTAGTGGCCGGCCGCGACCGCGCCGAACATGGCGCTGCCGAGCGCGCAGGTCTGGTCGCAGGCGGCGATCTTGATCGGGAGGTTGAAGACGTCGGCGCACATCTGCATGATGAACGGGGACTTGCGGCTGATGCCGCCGGTCATGATGACGTTGCGGATCGGGATGGACTGCGCCTTGAAGTGG
>JAFYBD010000013.1 GCA_017540385.1 Lentisphaeria bacterium | reverse complement strand
TCTTGCCCTGACTGGCGGAATCGCATCGGGAAAAAGCACGGCGGCCCGTTTCCTGCTCGAAGCAGGGTTTTCCCATGTTTACGACACGGATGCGATCTGCCACGAACTGTATGAAGAACCCACGCCGGAGCTTTCCGGCGGGCTTCGGAGACTCTGGGGCGACGACGTCGTTTCCCCGGGCGGCGCGATCGACCGGGCTGTCCTCTCCGGGCGGCTTTTCGGCGCGGCCGACCGTGCAGCGGCGTTCGCGGCGTTGAACGCGATCGTTCACCCCGCGGTGGAAAAACGGCTCCGGGAATATCTGGATCGGGACGCGGAGGACGACGGACTGGCGCTGGTCGAAGTCCCGTTGCTCTTCGAAATCGGATGGGATCGCAAGTTCCTGCGCACCATCGCGGTCTGGACGCCACGCGAACTCCAGATCGCGCGACTGATGGCGCGCGGAGGGATGTCCCGCGAGGACGCGGAAACGCGTCTCTCCGTGCAGATGTCCGGCGACGCGAGGCTCGCGAAAGCCGACTTCGGCCTCATCAACAACGGCAGCCCGGAACACCTGCGGAAGCAGTGCTTCGCGCTGACGGCTCTTTTGAAAACACTTCCTTTATAATCTTGCAACACCAACGACATAAGGGTATCTCTTAAAATTCGATCGGATGGATTTTCAGCGTATGGGCAAAAAGGACAATGCAGGAAGATTTGAGCGTGGCTACCTGAAGGTAACCACCGACAATCTTACCAGTTGGACTTGGTCCAGACGCGAAAAGCCGCCGAAAACAAATTTTTAGAGGTGCCCATAAAAATGGATATGCCGTTCGTGCCGCGGTATCCCTGCAGGCTGTTTCCGGGCGTTTTTCCGGGGGCGGTCCGAGGGATTTGCCGCAGCGCCGACGCGCATTTTGATACCCGAAAAACAACATATACGTTATGATTTTCTTTGAATGAAAGGAATCCCGTGATGATCGACGAAATGGAAACCCCTCAATTCGAACCCGCAGCATCCGCTCCGGCCGATGCGCCCGAAGCGGCTCCCGCAATGGATCAGCCCGCGCCGGAAGCTTCCGGCGACGCAGAAGCGGCTCCCGCCGTCAAAAAACGCCGCGGCCGTCCGCCGAAAAAACGCGTCGACGAACCCGTCGAAGCGACCGGTCAGGACGACGGCGACAACCTCTTCGACGCCGCTCCCGCAGCCGCTCCCGCCGCGCAGGACGACGCGTTCTCGCCCGAATCCGGCGACGACGGCGACTACGATCCGGCCTCGGTCCGGCACGTCGATTCCTTCACGCCCAGTTCCCGCGACGGCCTGAAAGTCGTCCGCACCTACAAATTCAGCGCGGATGACGACGACATGGAGTCCGACCCCGTGTCCGACCGCGAATTCCCCGGCGACATCCGCCCCGACGCGATCGTGGTGGCCGGCATGAACGAGGTCGGCGGCGCGTCCGTCGATCTCCCGCCGGACGACGACAGCATCGCCTACGTGCCGCCCGCTCCGGTCCAGCCCCGGCGTCCGATTCAGCGCGAGTTCCGCGACGATTCCGCAGATTCCGCGCCCGATTTCCCGGAGGACAACCTCGAGGTCCGCGACCTCGGCGGACAGCCTCAGGGCGAGTTCGGCCGTCCGGCGAACCCCGCAGCCCAGGAACAGCAGCCCCAGCGGCAGAACGCCCCGCAGCAGGGCCAGCAGCAGAACAACGGCCAGCAGCAGGGATTCCAGCAGCGCGGGTTCCATCAGAACAATCAGAACCAGCAGAACCAGCGCAACGGCAAGCATCAGCGCCAGTTCAACCAGCAGAACAACAACCGCCAGTTCAACAACCAGAATCAGCAGCAGTTCCGCAAGAACAACCAGAACAATCAGAACCAGCAGAACCAGAAACGCCGCTTCCAGTCCGGTGGCGGCGGGGGCGGATACAACAGCATCCGTCAGGGCGGCGACGATCCGACCGTGGCGGAAATCCGCCGTCTCATGAAGCTCACACAGCAGAATTACAACGACGCTCCGCGCGTGGAGTATTCCGAGGACGGCACCCCGATCCCGCTCCAGACGCTGAACATCTCCGACCTCCAGCAGAAATCCATCACCGAGCTCAGCCAGATGGCGCGCGACCTGGGGATCGAGGGCGTCGGCGTGCTCGCGAAGTCCGAGCTCGTCTTCGAGATCATCCGCGCAAACAGCGAGAAGAACGGCATCCTCCTCGGCAGCGGCTTCCTCGAGGTCATGCCCGACGGCTTCGGATTCCTGCGTTCGCCCTACTACAGCTATCTGCCCTCCGCCGAGGACATCTACCTGAGCCCGAACCAGGTCCGGCGTTACGCCGTGCGCACCGGCGACTTCATCGAGGGCGAAATCCGCCAGCCCCGCGAGAAGGAGCGCTTCTTCGCCATGTTCCGCGTGACGAAGATCAACCATCAGGCCCCGGAGTGCAAGCGCGACATCATCCCGTTCAACGAGCTCAAACCGTATTTCCCGACCCGCAGGCTCCTGCTCGAGACCACCCCGGACGAACTCTGCGGCCGCATCGTCGACCTCGTGACTCCGATCGGTCTCGGTCAGCGCGGACTCATCGTGGCTCCGCCCCGGACCGGCAAGACCGTGCTGCTGCAGAAGATGGCGAACTCCATCATCAAGAACAATCCCGAGGTCATCCTCATCATCCTGCTCATCGACGAACGCCCCGAAGAAGTCACCGACATGAAGATGAGCGTGAGCTCCAACGCCGAGGTCGTGAGCTCCACGTTCGACGAACCCCCGGAGCGCCACGTGCAGATCGCCGAAATGGTCATCGAGAAGGCCAAGCGCCTGGTCGAGTCCAAGAAGGACGTCGTGATCCTGCTCGACTCCATCACGCGTCTCGCCCGCGCCTACAATACGCTCCAGCCCCACAGCGGCAAGATCCTCACCGGCGGCGTCGACGCCAATGCGCTCCACAAGCCCAAACGCTTCTTCGGCGCGGCCCGCAACATCGAGAACTACGGCAGCCTCACCATCATCGCCACCGCCCTCATCGACACCGGCAGCAAGATGGACGAGGTCATCTTCGAGGAGTTCAAGGGCACCGGCAACATGGAGCTCCACCTCGACCGCCGTCTCGTGGACAAGCGCGTGTACCCGGCCATCAACATCGAGGCCAGCGGTACCCGCAAGGAGGAACTCCTGCTTCACCGCGACGAACTCCCGCGCGTCTGGACGCTCCGCAAGGCCATGACCGGCGTTCCCCCGGTCGAAGCCATGGAGGTCCTGATCTCCAAGCTCAAAAAGGTTCAGACCAATGCCGAATTCCTCATGTCCATGCCTGCCTCGAACTGAGGCGTCACGGATTTCCGCCGTCTTCGCCGCATGCTTCGCGGCGCTGATCGTGCTGCTCGCGGCCGCCTGCGGTTCCGCGGAGATCGAATCCGCCCGGACTCCCGCCGGATCCGGGGCGGAATCGTTCGCGCCGAATCCTCCTCCCGGCATGAAGCTGGCCTGGGGAGACGAATTCGACGTCGACGGCCGCCCCAACCCCGCGAACTGGACCTACGAGACCGGTTACGTCCGCAATCACGAGGCGCAGTGGTACCGTCCCGAGAACGCCGAGGTGCGCGACGGATGCCTGGTCATCACCGCGGAACACCACGAGACGCCGCTGCCGAATCCGAACGCGAATCCCTTCGGGCGCATGTTCGGCGGCAACGACGCTCCCATCGAGTACACCTCCGCCTGCCTCATCACGAAGGGGCTCCATGCGTTCTGCTACGGCCGCATCGAGGCGCGCATCAAAGCGCCCATGACGGAGGGCTGCTGGCCGGCTTTCTGGACGCTCGGCGTCTCCGAAAGCTGGCCGTCCTGCGGCGAGACCGACATCTTCGAGTATTACAAGGAGACCGTCCTGGCGAATTTCTGCTGGGCCGGAGCGGGGGGACAGTGGTCGCCGGAATGGAACACCGTCCGCACGCCGATCGGCGATTACCGGAAGGACGATCCGGAATGGGCGGACAAGTTCCATGTGTACGCGATGGACTGGGACGAAAACCGCATCGTGCTCTCCGTGGACGGCGTCGCCGTGAACGATTCCTCAATCGCCGAGGTCAGGAACGCCCGGTTCCGCTCCGTTTCCAATCCGTTCCGCCAGCCCCACTATCTGCTCGTGAACCTCGCGCTCGGGGGTGACAACGGCGGCGACGTGACTGCCATCAGGTTCCCGGTTCAGATGCTCGTGGACTACGTCCGCGTGTACCAGCGGATTCCGGCTGCCGACTGACGCGCCGAAAATCGTGTCAAAACTCCGGGGCAGTGCTTGAAAAATCGCACCGGAGATGATATATTTGTGTATGATTGAAACCCCACGGAAACCGCCTGCCCGGAGAATCTCTCCTGCGGCCGGTTTCCGCAGAATCAGGAAGGCATTCGCACGATGATACTCAATCACTTCGCCACCATGGCGGAACAATTCGACGGGACCGGGCTGGTCTTCAATCCCGAGACCAACGCGGCAATGTCGCTGAACAAGACCGGCGTGTTCCTGTGGAAAGAACTGGAAAAAGGGGCGGACGAACCCGCCCTGGTGCGTGCCCTGCTGGACCATTTTTCTGGCGTGACCGAGGAACAGGGGACCCGGGACGTGAAAGCGTTCGTGGAGGCTCTCCGAGCCCGGTCGCTGCTGTCGGAAGCGTGAGACCGAGATGAAGACCGCTCCCGGAGAGATGTCGACGGCGTTTTATACCGGCAACAGCATGCACGGGATGTTCCGCGACGGAGACCTGCTGGACCTGCGCGCCGAGCCGTTTGATTCTCTGGAGCCGGGCGACGTCGTGGCAGTGTTCGACCGCGACCCCCATTATGTGCACCGGGTCGTCCGCCGGACCGCCGACCGCGCGGTGACCATGGGCGACAACAATCTCACCCCGGATAAACTGGAGCTCACGCCGGGCAGCGTCTTCCGACTGGTGTATCGCCTGCATACGGCGGACGGGCGGACCGTCGAGGTCGCGCGCGGACGCGACGGCATGAGACAGTTCCGCCGCCAGCAGCGGAAACGCCGTTTCTTCGCCGTTTTCACGCGCATGCTCTCCGTGTTCCGCCCCCTGAAAGGTCTGCGCATCCCCGCCCGCGAAGCCAGCCGTTTCCGCGACGGCAGCGTCCAGTGGAGCTGGCACGGCATCCCCGTGGCGGTTCGAAAGAACAACGGCCGGGTGGTGTACCTGAAATGGAGCCGCCGGATGGTGTTCCGCGTCCCGGAGGAGGGCGGCGCATGAATTACGGCGTCCCGGTCGATCTGCTCCGATTCCTCGGCGCCTGCGTCTACGGCGACGCCGCGGCGTATTATCATGCGCTTGACCAGTCCGCGCGCGATGCGCTGGAACGCGAGGGCTGTGCGTTTGGGCAGCAGGCGTGGCTGTACCGGTTTCTTTACGACGAATTGCCGGAGGAACGCCGCGCAAAGTATCGCAAGGTCTATCAACTGCGGCAGGCTCAGGCGGCGCAGGGGGCGCACGCCATTCGTCAATGTTTCGACGAGCTGAGCGCGCACGGACTCCGGTTCGCGCCAGTCAAGGGCGCCGATCTCACCTGGCGGGTCTATCCCGATGCGGCCTTGCGCCACGGCAACGACTGGGATGTCTGGTTCCATCCCGACGACTGCGAAAAGGCGCTCGACGTGCTCGCGGAAACCGGGTGGAAAGCTCCTGATCGCTATACCGATCGGAACGACGCCGTGTTCAAGACCGCCCAGCACCATTATTCCCCGCATATCCGGGGCGGTTTTACCATGGAACCGCACTATACCCTGTCGAATTTCGCGGGGATCGATCCCCATGATATGTGGGCGTTTACAACGGAATTGCCGGACAGCGGGGGACGGCATGCGCTGACGCCGGAACTGAATCTGCTGATGCTGGCGCGTCATGCCTCATCCCAGACGTATTACCACGCGCAGCTGCCGAAACTCCTGACCGACGCCGCGATGGTGATGCGTCACGACGAAGTCGATTTCGCGAAGCTCCGCGCGATGTCGGACCGCTGGCGTCTGCCCTACCCCGGCGATTTGTTCGCGGCGTTCCCGGAGTTCTTCCCCGCCGAAGTCCTCGCGAAATTCGGGGCAAATCCGGAGAGATCAGCCCTTTTCAGGACCATATTTGAAGCACGCGGCAAACTCGGCGAACCGGATACGACAAAACTTGCGTTCGATCGCTCCCGGGCGAAAGGCAATGCCGCTGGCTTCGTGACGAACCACATCCTGTGGCTCTCTCCCACGAAAATCCGCAGCATCTATCGTCTCCCGAAACGCGGCGCATGGGGCAGCGTCGTCCGGTGTTATGCGGACTATTTCCGGACCCGAACCGCGCGGGTGATCTCGTCGGTCCTGGGGCGCGACCGCAGGATGCTGGATTACTGCCGCCTGGTGGAATCGGTCGAATCGCGGGGGGCCGATTCGGATTGACGCGCATCCTGTGCCGTCCCACGGCGCAATGCACAAACAGCCGGCCCCGTTGTCAGGACCGGCTGCCGATCGTCCGAATCTATTCTTCTGTTGTTCGGAACGCACTCAATCGGAGCGCATTTGAACCTGTTTCAATCCGTCTCAGACGCGGTCTCCGGGGAGTTCGCCGATGTCGCCGAATCCGCCGAAGCCGCCCATGCCGGGGCCGAATCCGCCGAACCCGCCCATGCTGGGACCGAACCCGTTGCCGAAGCCGTTCATGCCGGGACCGAATCCGTTGCCGAAAGCGTTCATGTCGGGAGCGAATCCGCTGCCGAAAGCGTTCATATCGGGAGCGAATCCGTTCATCTCGGGGGCTGTGCTGATCGTGTAAGTTTCTACTGTTGCAGTCTGCTGTGTCTTCTTCCCGGCTTTGCGTTCCGCTCTGCGCTGGGCGCGGCGTTCGGCAGCAGTGGAACGCCGCGGCGCATTGTCGACGGCGGCCGTCTTGACCGATGTGTCCAGCGGCGGCAGGATCTGCATGATCCCGAAAATGACCGCGGGCACAACCGCGAGGAACAGTGCGACGATGACGGCGATATTGACCAGCGAACCGGGTTTTTGCGTATGTTTGGCGGAAGAAATAATAGTAGTCATGGCAGCCTCCTGATTTCGTGTCGTTTGCTCTCAATGCGCTTCGATACAAATAACGCTTCCCGACCGCACGATATTGCATCAATTCTCGAAAATTCCAGGCTGGCGCGGACACACAGGGTGTGCCCGGCAGTGTCCGGCTGCACGCGCAGCACTGTGCGGCGTGCACTGTGCGTGTTCCCCCGGAACAGCACGAGGACAAAGCCAGCCCGGCCAGCAACTCCGGCCTTTCAATGCACCGGAGTTTATGATAGGACCCGAAAGCATTAAATATATAGAAATGCCCTTGATTTGGAAACGGGAACGTGGTATATTATATAGATATACTTTTGCCACGGGACATCCGCCCGGCCCGAACCACCGCTAACCATTTCAGGAGTCGCTACCTTTGAACATACTGATCACCGTTCTCTGCTGTCTGGCGGCAGTTGTCATCGTCTCGGCGTGTCTGCTGATCTGCTTCCCCTACGAAGTCTTCAAGTTCATCATCATGATCCTGCGGCACACGTGCTTCGTGGAGCGGTTCGACGGGGAGGAATACGTGCCGAAATCGGGGCCGGCGCTCTTCGTGGCGAACCACGTGTCGATCTTCGACTCCTTCATCATGATGGCCATCACGAAGCGGAAGATCCACTTCATGATGCACACGGAATTCTACCACATGAAGTTCTTCGGGCCGCTCTTCCGCCGGATGGGCGTGATCGAGGTGCCGCGTCCGGGGCCGAAGAAGATGCTGGAATTCATGGAGAAGACGCGGCAGCTGCTCCGTGACGGCGAACTCATCTGCATGTTCCCCGAGGGGGGCGTGTCCGGCAACGGCCTGATCCTGCGGTTCAAGAAGGGACTCTCGCGGATGCTCCCGCCGGACCGCGACGTGTCGATCCTGCCGGTCCGGATCGGCATGCTCTGGGGCAGTATGTTCCCGTACTACAAGGGGCATTTCCACTTCATCATGCCGCGCCAGTTCCCGATCCCGGTGGCCGTGGCCATCGGCAAGCGCATCAGCCCGAACATCACGCCGTTCCAGCTGCGCCAGCTCATTTCCGAGATGGGCGCGGATGTCGAGAGCGAGGGATTTCCGAGCGAACGCACCATCCACTACGCGTTCGCGCGGCAGGTCCGCCGTCATCCGTTCCACTGCATGTACAAGGACGCGGAGAAGCAGGGGCCGAAGGACCTCGACACGCTCATCAAGGCGCTGATCTTCTCGCGCGTGATCCGCCGGCTGGACGAGAAGAACGACAGCAAGTACATCGGCGTGCTGCTGCCGAACTGCGTGAACGCCGCGATCGTGCTGTACGGCGTGCTCTTCGCCGACCGCATCCCGGCGATCCTGAATTATTCCGTGGGCGAGGCTGTCCGCCGCGCCTCCATTGAAAAGGCCGGCATCAAGCTGATCCTCACGAGCAGGAAGTTCCTTGAGAAACTGAAGCTCGAACCGACGCCGGAGATGTTCCTGCTGGAGGACATCCGGCCGTACATCACGAAGAGCATCAAGTACTCGGCCATCCTGGACGCGATCCTGCTGCCCTCGCGGCTGCTGATGTGCCAGTACGCGCCGAAGACCTGGCGCGACAGCCGGAACGACGCCGTTCTGCTCTTCTCCAGCGGCTCCACGGGCATGCCGAAGGGCATCATGCTCACGCACCACAACCTGAACTCGAATTTCTTCAATTTCTGGCGCACCGTGAACTGGACCCCGCACGACACGACAGTCGGCAACCTGCCGCTCTTCCACGCGTTCGGGTTCATGATCGGATTCGTGCTGCCGAGCCTGTGCGGGACCCGGGTGACGTTCCTGCTGAACCCGCTGGACGCGCAGGGGGTATGCAACGCGGTGGAGAAGGACAAGCTCACGCTGCTGATCGCCACGCCGACGTTCCTGCAGACCTACATGCGCAAACTGAAGCCGGGGCAGTTCAATTCGCTCCGTTTCATCATCACCGGTGCCGAGAAGCTCCGCAACGACATTTCGGAAAAAGTCAAGGCCATGACCGGGCTCACCGTGACCGAGGGATTCGGCTGCACCGAGCTCTCGCCCATCGTGGCCATCAACCTCGCGCCGTCGGTCTTCACGCTCGGGCGCGAATGTGGCAAGCCCGGCAGCATCGGGGCTCCGCTCCCCGGCATCCACGTGAAGATCGTGGACCCGGAGACGTTCGAGGAGCTGCCGGAGAACACCCCCGGCCTGATGCTCGTGAAGGGCGGGCTCGTCATGAAGGGCTACCTGGGCGAACCCGAGCTCACGGCGAAGGTCATCCGCAACGGTTATTACAACACCGGCGACATCGCCACGATGAGCTCGGACGGCTACATCACCATCACCGGCCGCCTGTCGCGGTTCTCCAAGATCGCCGGTGAAATGGTCCCGCACGAGCTGGTCGAGATGTCCGTGAGCGAGATCATCGGCAGCGAGAGCCACGACGTGGCCGTGACTGGCGCGCCCGACGCGAAACGCGGCGAACGCCTGGTCGTCTTCTATTCGAACCCGAACCTCGACCCGGAAAAGGTCATCGAGGAACTCCAGAAGAAGAACATGCCGCCGCTGTGGATCCCGAAAGTGCCGGACTTCGTGAAGCTTGACCGCATCCCGCTCCTCGGTTCCGGCAAGCTCGACCTCCAGACCATCAACAAGCTCGCCCGCGAACACGGCGACCAGATCTGACGGAGGCGTTTCCCATGGATCGGCAGCGTGCGATCGTCGTTTTTTCCGGCGGCATGGACAGCGCCACGGCGTTGTGGTGGGCTCTGAGCAAATTCAGGGAAGTCGGGGCCGTGTCGTTCGAATACGGCGCGAAGCACAACGCGCGCGAACTCGCCGCAGCTGCCGCCATCTGCAAAAAACTCTCCGTGCCGCAGACCGTGATCCCGCTCGACTTCATCGGCCGAAATTTCCACTCCTCGCTCCTCAAAACCGGCGGGGCGATCCCCGAGGGAAACTACAACGAAGAGAACATGGCGTCCACGGTCGTCCCGTTCCGCAACGGCATCATGCTCGCCGCCGCGGCCGGTCTCGCGGAGGATTCCGGATTCTCCGCCATCATCCTCGGCAACCACACCGGCGACCACGCGATCTATCCCGACTGCCGGCCGGAGTTCATCGACGGCATGGCGAACGCCATCGAAGCCGGGACCGGGGGCAAGGTGAAACTGCTGTCGCCCTTCTGCCGCATGACCAAAGGCGAGATCGCCGCGCTCGGCGCGAAGCTCGGCGTGGATTTCTCCCTCACTTGGAGCTGTTACAACGGCCGCGACAGGCACTGCGGCAAATGCGGCACCTGCCGCGAACGCCGCGAAGCGTTCCGCGAAGCCGGGCTGACCGACCCGACCGTGTACGAGGACTGAGCGGCCATGTACACCTATCGCATCAACGAGATCTTCTATTCCATCCAGGGCGAAGGCGCGTTCGCCGGCACGCCCGCGGTCTTCGTGCGGTTCTCCGGCTGCAACCTCAGATGCCCGTGGTGCGACACCGACCATGAGCGCGGCGAGGAGATGACGCGCGACGAACTCGAAGACGCCGTCGGCGACCTCATGAAGGGCCACGAAGGCGCGATCGTCGTGCTGACCGGAGGCGAACCCGCCCTCCAGCTCCGCGAGGACGAACCGCTGTTCCGCTGTTTCAACACCCTCGTCTGCATCGAGACCAACGGCACGCGGCCGGTCCCGGGCTGGGTGGAGTGGATCACGGTCTCGCCGAAAAACGCGCTCCCGCTCCGGGACATCGTCCCGACCCCGAACGAACTGAAATTCGTGTTCGAGCCCGAACACATCCCGTATTATCTCTCCATGCAGGACGCCGACTGCGAAAAACGCATTCAGCCGCTTGCCCGGAGGGACGGCACGACCAACCTGCGCGAAGCGCTGGAGTTCGTGCTCGCCCATCCGCGTTTCAAACTGTCCGTGCAGCTGCACAAACTCATAGGAGTCCGTTAATATGCCAAGAAAGGCAGTTTCCAAGCGTCCGTCCGAACCCGCCGGACGCGACCCGATGGAACAGCTCGTTTCGAGCTTCTTCCAGATCATCGGCGAGGACGAATCCCGCGAGGGGCTCGTCGAAACGCCCGCCCGCGTCCGGCTGGCCTGCGACGAGGTTTTCGCCGGCTACCGCCAGGACCCGAAGACCATCCTGAAGACGTTCTCCGAGGACGTCTGCAAGGAAATGGTCCTGCTCAAGCACTGCGAATTCTACTCCACCTGCGAACACCACCTCTTCCCGTTCTTCGGGCACATCTCCGTGGCCTATCTGCCGAACCGGAAGATCGTCGGCATCTCGAAGCTCGCGCGCCTGGTCGACTGCTTCGCGCGCCGTCTCCAGATACAGGAACGCCTCACCGCCCAGATTGCGGACGCCATCATGGACGTGCTGGACGCGCGCGGGGCGTACGTGCTGTGCGAGGCCACGCACTTCTGCATGACCAGCCGCGGCATCCGCAAGCAGAACGCGAGCATGGTCACCTCGGCCATCCGCGGCGAGTTCGAAAAGAAGGAAGCGCTCCGCATGGAGTTCCTCGCGGCCGTGACCGGGAACATCTCCGGCAAATAAAAGCTCCCCGCCGGGGAAGCCCGGAAGGGAGCTGAAAAGGGAGCCTGAAAAAGGGACGGGGACGATACCCGATTACTTCAGGATCGCGTCGATCCGGGCGAGTTCTTCGTCCGTGAACTTTGAATTCTTGTCCAGACCGTTGAGCACGTCGATGATCTGAGCCGGACGGCTGGCGCCGACGAGCGCCGACGCGACGGTTTCCTGACGCAGCACCCAGGCGGTCGTCATGGCGGCCAGGCTTTGGCCGCGTTCCTGCGCGATGGCATTCAGCTGTCTGATCTGCTCCAGGCGTTCCGGCGTGAGCGCGGAGGGCTTCAGGAAGACCTGGCGCGTCATGCGGGAATCCTCCGGGATGCCGTTCAGGTAGCGGTCCGTGAGCAGCCCCTGCGCCATCGGCGAGAAGACGATGCCGCCGACGCCGAATTCCTTCAGCACGTCGAACGTGCCGTCCTTCTCGCAGTCGCGGGCGAACATGTTGTACCGCACCTGATGCAGCACGGTGGGCGTTTTCAGTTCGCGCAGGATGGCGAACGCTTCGCGGGCGCGTTCGGGCGAGTAATTCGAGATGCCGACGTACAGGGCGCGTCCGGACCGCACGATCTGGTCGAGCGCGAGCATGGATTCCTCGACCGGGGTGTCCGGGTCCATGCGGTGATGGTAGAAGACGTCGACGTAGTCGAGTCCGAGGCGCTTCAGACTCTGGTCGCAGCTCGCGATCAGGTATTTGCGGCTGCCGAGATCGCCGTAGGGGCCGGGCCACATGGTGTAGCCGGCCTTGGTGGAGATGATGAGCTCGTCGCGCAGTTTGCCGGTGAAGTCGGCCTTCAGGATGTGGCCGAACGCCTCCTCGGCGCTGCCGGCCGGCGGCCCGTAGTTGTTCGCGAGGTCGAAGTGCGTAATGCCGCGGTCGAACGCAGTCCAGACCATCGCATGCGCGCTGTCGAAGTTGTCCTTGCCGCCGAAATTCTGCCAGAGACCGAGCGAGATGCGCGGCAGCTGGAGGCCGGTTTTGCCGCAGTGGCGGTATTCCATGATGGAGTAGCGCTCGGCGGACGGGCTGTAGTCGATCAGCGGATCGGGCTTCTTGCCCTGACGTATGACGAAAATGGCGAAGCCCGCCGCGACAAGGACGCCGATCGCGACGGAGACGCCGTACGGCAGGCCGCCGCTGGGCGTGAAGAAGAAAAGCCCCTTGGGCTGGCCGGCCTTGCCGGAGGTCCAGACGATGAACGAGACGACCACGGCGGTCATGAACAGGCCGGGGAGCAGCGTGATGATGGAGCCGATCTTCTTCCCTCTGCGGAGCAGCCACACGGTACCTGCCATCAGCGTGGTGGCGGCAAGCACCTGGTTGCCCCAGGCGAAGTAGTTCCAGAGCTTGTTGAATGAGGCGGCGTCGTTGTTGGACCAGTCGAGCAGATAGGCCACGAGGAGGATCAGCGGCAGGCAGGTCAGGAAACGCGGCACGAAATCGTGCTGCGGGATATGGAGCATTTCGGCGAGGCTGAGGCGCGTGCTGCGGA
>JAFYBD010000138.1 GCA_017540385.1 Lentisphaeria bacterium | reverse complement strand
CTTCGCTCCGCAGATGGGTCGTATAGATCGCTCCGGTTCCCTTCATCACGCCAGCCAGACCCAGGAGCTCGGCGGGAGGCACCGTGCTGCCGGTTGCGTACAAAAGTCCGGTGGACAGCCCCGGACAGCCCTGCGAAAGCATCGCCGCAAGCGCTTCGCACTGGTCCTGAATGGCCGGATACGCCGCGCAGAGGGCGTTGTGCCCGCACAGCACGGAGAAATTCACGGCGGGTTCGTGGCGTTCCAGCCAGTCGCAGTACCCGCGCATGTCGCGCCATTCGGGGCGGAGTCCGACGGCCGCGCAATCCGAGGCGATCTGGGCGGCGTTTTTTGAGGTCACGGGGAACAGCGAATGTCCGCAGTTTCCGAGTATCTCCGTGGTGATCCCCTGCGTGCGCTTGCTGAAGGCGTCCGGTGCGGCCGCCAGCGTAGCGTCCGAATGAGAATGTGCGTCGATGAATCCGGGCGAAAGCACGCATCCCTGCGCGTCGAAGACTTCGGCACCCTTCGCACCGGAAATTTCGCCCGCGGCGACCTCGGCGATCACGGGACCGTCGAACGCGACCGAACCGCGGAACGGCTCCCCGCCGGAACCGTCGCAGATCAGGGCGTTGCGGACGATCCTGAGCACGGGTTCACCCGGCGATGACGCCGTCCTTCAGCACGATGGCGCGGTCGGCGATGTCCGCCACGCTCCGGTCGTGCGTGACCATCACGATGGTCGTGCCGTGCGTCTCCATGAGGCGGCGGAAGAGATCGAGGATGCTTTTTCCGGTCTGCGAATCGAGGTTGCCGGTGGGCTCGTCGGCCAGAAGCAGCCGGGGTTCGTTCATCATGGCGCGTGCGATGGCCGCGCGCTGCTGTTCGCCGCCGGAGAGCTCGTTGGCGCGGTGCCCGATGCGGTCCTTCAGCCCGACGCGTTCGAGCAGGTCGAGCGCGCGCTTGCGGCAGAACGACGGCGACTTGCCGTCGAGCAGGGACGGCAGCATCACGTTCTCAAGGATGTTGAGCTCGGGCAGGATGTGGTAGGACTGGAAGACGAACCCGATGTTTCTGCGGCGGAACGCTACGAGTTTCGGAGCGGAGAGCGTCGCCGGGTTCACGCCGTCGATCTCGATCTCGCCCTCGTCGGGACGGGAGATCGTGCCCACGATGTCCAGCAGGGTCGTCTTGCCGCTGCCGGACGCGCCGAGCAGGACGGTCCATTCGCCGCGACCTGCGTGGAACGAGACGCCGCGGAGCACCTGGATCACGGACGAACCGATCTTGAAATGCTTGGAGACGGACCGAACGGACAGGAAAGTGGAATCGTTACTCATAGCGCAGCGCCTTTGCGGGGTCGAGGTTGGCTGCACGGATGGCCGGGACGAGCGCCCCGCAGGTGCAGAGGAGGATGGAAATCACGGAGATCAGCGCCACGTCGCCCCACACGATGTGGGCAGGCAGCTCGCTGAAGAGATACAGTTCCTTCGGGAAGATCTCCTGCCCGGTGATCGCCCTCATCGCGTACAGGATGTTCATGCGGAAGATGACCACGAGCCAGCCGAGGAACACCCCGCCGACCGTGCCGAGGAGTCCCACGAAGAACCCCTGCATGATGAAGATCCGCATGATCGAGAGGGAGCCCGCGCCCATGCTCTTCAGCAGGCCGATCTCCTTGGTCTTCTGGATCACGGTCGTGATGAGCGTGTTCGCGATGCTGAACGCCGCCACGAGCACGATGAACGCCAGCAGGAAGAACTGCATGTTCTTCTCCACCGCCAGCACGCTCAGAAGCTGGCCGTTCAGCTGTTTCCAGGAGTACACCGTCACGTCCGGGTGGCTCTTCGACAGCTGGTCCCGGAGCGTGGTCAGGAAATGGTCCATGTGGAAGGGATCGTCCACCCACACGTAAACGTGCGTGGCACAGCCGAAGTCCAGCCCGAAGAGCTGGTCGGCGTCGTCCAGCGAGAGGAACATGATGTCGCGGTCGTAGTCGTATTTGTCGAAGCTGAAGATGAACGAGACCGTGAACTCGCCGGGCAGGTAGTATTCGGACTTCTCGGAGATCTTGTATTTGCCGGAGGAGTCGCGTTCGATCAGCTTCGCCAGGCGCGAGGGCGAGTGCAGGAGCACCTTGCTGCCCACCGTAAGCCCGAATTCGCTGGCGATCACCTGGCTGACCGCGATCTCGCCGCGTTCGAGCGAGTATTCGCCCTGCTTCACCACGTCCTTCAGATCCAGCCCGGCGGTGTCCTGCGCGGGATCGAACGCCGCGAGGACTTTCGGATTGAACGCCTCGCGGACCTGGAGCAGGACCGGGGAGAGCAGCACGGGCAGAGCCTTGCCGCCGTTGCGCGAGACGATCTCGACCACGTTCTCCGCTTCTTCGGAGAAAAACACGCCCGCATTGCCGCGCGGGTTGGCGGAATAATGCACCGTGGGCTTGCGTATCTGCGCGTGGGACCCGGTCTCGAGGAGTTTGCTTTTCGTCTGGTCCGTGAATCCGGTCATTACGGCCAGCACCACGATCAGCACCGCCACGCCCAGGATCACGCCGATCACGGAGATCAGCGTGATCACGCTGACCGCGCTGCGTTTCGGCTTGAAATACCGCCAGGCCAGAAAACATTCGGTTCGTATGCTCATTCTGTCTGTTTCGTTCCAGTCTGTTCCGCCGGAAGGACGCGCCGTCCGGCCGCTTTCAATTGATAAGGATAAACGGATAAATATACCTCGTTTTTCCGTTTTTTTCAAGCCGTCTTGTTGCCTTTTTCCGCTTCCGGCGATATATTATTGGATTATGCAGAACTTCATGCCACACAAACCTGAACTCCTCGCGCCGGCAGGCAACGCCTCGTGCGCGCTGGCCGCCTACGACTCCGGAGCGGACGCCGTGTACGCCGGGCTCAAACGGTTCAACGCCCGCGAACGGACCGGCAACTTCACGGCTGACGAAATGAGCCGCGTGATCCGTTACGCCCACACGCACGGGAAGAAGTTCTATGTCACGCTGAATACGCTCGTCAAGGAGAGCGAGATTCCCGAAGCCGCCGACATCCTCGCCGAACTCGACCGGATGCACCCGGACGCGGTCATCGTGCAGGACCTCGGGATAGCCGCCATGATCCGCGATTATTTCCCCCGCCTGACCGTCCACGCGTCCACCCAGACCGGCATCCACAACACCGCCGGGCTCGCGGTCGCGCATGACCTCGGGGTGACGCGCGTGATCCTCGAACGCCAGACCACGCTCGCCGAACTCGAGGCCATCGCGGCGTCGAAGCCTCCGGTCGAGCTCGAAGTCTTCATCCACGGCGCGCTCTGCTGCTGCATCTCCGGCACCTGCCTGCTCTCCAGCTGGCTCGGCGGATGGAGCGGCAACCGGGGCAAATGCAAGCAGCCCTGCCGCCGCAGATACCATACCGACCGCGGCAACGGGTTCTACCTCTCCGTCCAGGACCTCTGCACGATGGAGCTTCTGCCGCGGATCGCCGCCACCGGCGTCGCGTCCGTGAAGATCGAGGGCCGTCTCCGCCGTTCGGACTACGTGGAGCACGCCGTGTCCGCCTACCGGATGCTCCTGGACGCGACCAGCGAGGAGGAATTCCGTTCGCTGCTCCCTGCAGCGCGCGACCGCATGGCCCATACGTTCGGCCGCAAATGGTCCGAGGGATTCTACACGGCAGCCTCCGCGAAGACGCTCGTGAAACACGATTCGCTCGGGGCGTCCGGCCAGCTCTGCGGCACCGTGGTCTCCGCTTCGGACGGCCTGGCTGTCGTCGACGTGACGAAACGCATCCACCTCGGCGACGTCCTGCGCATCCAGCCGCGTTCCGGCGACGAAGGCCCCGCGATCTCCGTGACTTCGCTCATGGTCGGCGGCTCCCGCGTGAACCGCGCGCTTCAGGGCGAACGCTGCACGCTCCGGCTGCCTCCGGACGCAAACGCCGCGCCCGGATCCATCGTCTACAAGACCGGCGAATCCACCGCCGATTATTCGCGCCGGGTCGCCGCCCTCCCCGCTCCGCGCCCGGAAATCCCCCTCGAAGTCAGGCTCGACGCCACCGGGATCGCCGCGACTCTCTGCGGCCGGACGTTCCGCAAGGCGCTCGAACTCGCTCCCGCCACTGCCCATCCGGCCACGGCGGATTCCCTCGCATCGGCGTTCGAAGGCGAAGGCTCGCCCGAATTCGTCTTCTCCCCCGTCCGCGCCGGGGTCGAAGGCGATTTCTTCCTGCCCGCGAGCGTGCTGAAATCCGTCCGGCGCGAGCTTACGGCGTTCGCATCCGAAATCCCCGCGTCCGAACGCCCGGACCCCGCGGCGGATTCACTCGCGCGACTGAAGGCCGACTACGCAGCGCTCCGCCGTTCCCCGGCTCCGGGCCGCGCGGACGAACGCGTGATCCTGCCCCGCGGGAAGCGTCCGCCGTCGCAGGGCATGACCGTGATCCGCGAACTTGCCGACGATCCCTCGCCGCACGAAGAACTCCTCCTGCCGTTCTACATCCCGGAGAAAACCCTCCCGGAGATCGCGGCAGCCATCGACCGCTTCGCGAAGAAGGGCGGCAAAATCGTCCGCGCGACCTCGATCCAGCATTTCGCCCTCCTGAAGCCCTACCCCGGGCTCACGATCCGGACCGGATTCCCCCTGCCCTGCTGCAATTCCTTCGCCGCGCGCGAACTCGCACGTCTCGGGGCGTCGTGCGTTCAGGCGTGGGTCGAACTCGAGCGCGCCGAACTAGAGGCGTTCGTCCGCAAATCCCCGCTCCCCGCCGAACAATTCGTCTTCGGCCGTCCGGTCCTGCTCTCCACCCGGGCGACCATCCAGGTCGACGGACCGATGCAGGACGCGCGCGGCAACGTCTTCCGCGTGTCCCGTCACGGCATCCTCACGCAGGTCGCCGCCGACAGCGTGATGGGGCTGCCGCGTCTGCACGGCTTCGCGGCCTACCTGACCGACCTGCGCGACGCCCGCGCCGACGAACCCGCCACCGCGCTTTTCAATTTCGGCTACGAACTCAAATAACGGCGCATCGGCCGCTTTTTCGGGAAAAAATCGCGGTCCGCTATTGATTTGCCCTGTTTTTGTGATATATTGCTGTCTGACTTCTTTTTTCGCGAATCTTCACTGGAAAGGTTTCCCCCAATGACCAGATTGTTATCATCCGTCCTTATGCTCCTCTTCTGCGCGATCCTGCCCGCATGCAAACTCTCCGAGGTGGAAATCGAGGAAATGCTCGGTCTGAACGATCCGGGCGAGCCCGCCGACCTCACCGTCGATCAGCTCATCAAGCACATGGAAGCCGCCACGGACCCCGAAGGCAAGTTCAAAAACGCCAAGTCGTACATCCTCCGCCAGGTGATCGTGGAGGAGTCGCAGAAGGACGTCGACGACAACCCGTTCTCGAAGAAGACCAAGACCTCCGTCGACCAGTACGAGTCCGAACTCAAGTTCCGCAAGCCCGACTTCGAGCGCCAGACCTCCTACCGCAACGGCGAGCCCTTCGCCTGCCTGCTCTTCAAGGAAGGCCAGGCGTGGAACATCGACCCGAAGAAGAACCATGCCACCCAGATTACGGGCCACCAGCTCCGCCTCTTCCGCGTCTTCAACTCGTTCTCGCACCCGAATAACAACCTCGAGGACGTCTTCAGCCGCATCGACATCTCCACCGTCTACCTCAAGGGCGCGCGGCATTACCGCGTGGTCTGCCGCACCGAGGACCTGGAGATCGCGCCGTATGTGATGTACGTCCACGCGGACACCTTCATCACGACCCGCATGGAGACCATCCTCTACACCGACGACGGGCAGGAATTCCTCTACCGCGCGATTCCGAGCCGCTACGAGAAGCGCTCCGGTGTGCTCATGCCGACCATCATCAGCACCACCATCGGCGAGGACCGCAACGACGTGATCCTGCTGAAGGAATTCGAGCTGAACGTCACGTTCGGCGACGACGTCTTCCAGGTGCCCGAGGACAAGATCAAGATCGGGCGGAAGTCGAGCAACTGAGCCCGCAAATCCTTTTAAAAGTATTTACCGGAGAAACGCTTGCGGCGCTTCTCCGGTTTTTGTTTGCTCTGACGATTTCGGGGCGCTTGCCCCGTCCGCATGTCAGCGGTTGCGGGGCGGGAGCGTGATGAGGGAACCCGAGACGGGCTGGCCGTCGCGGAGCTTGTCCGCGTTCTCGCGGGCGATCTCGCCTGCGCGGGAACGATCCCCGAGCTGGGCTTCGGCGATGTCCTCCAGCGTCTCGTTCGCGCGGACCTGGTAGAGACGGCCCACGTCGGGCGCGGCTCCGCCGCCGAAACCGCCGACCGGCCTGACGATCGGGTCGGGCTCGACAGTGTTCTTCGGCGGATAGGTCACGCGCGGCACGACCTTCGACCCCTTGGTGGTCACGGTGGCCACGTCGACCATTTCGTCGCGGGTGGCGAGGCGGAACATGAGGGTCTCGCATTTCTCCTCGGGGCGGCCGAAGTCGGTCACGATCTCGGCGTAGAGCGTCACGGGGCCGATCATCTTCTGCGAACGCTGTCCGTAGTAGTGCGTGCGGATCTTGTAGTCTCCGTTCAGCGCGGCGCGGACCATGAACTCCTCGGGGCCGTAGCCCTGGGTGATGTCGAACGAATTCCGGCCGCCGTTGGACGTGTAGCGGTGCTGGTAGAAGCACTCCTCGCCCATGGGATCGAGCGTGTGGAGATCCATGTCGGACATGTCGGTGTCCCAGCCGATGGTCACGCGGAGATCCATCTCCAGCGGATGCACCAGGCGGGAATCGACGCCCTTCACCTCAATGCCTTCGCGCTTGGCCTTCACGATGATGTCGTTCAGCTCGGTGATGGCGATCAGCTCCACGTCGCGGAACCGGCCGTCCGGCTTCTTCACGATCACGTTCATCATCATGTCGGCGGCCGCCTGCCATTCCTTCTGCGCAGCGAGCACGAGCGCGAGGTCGCGGTAGGACTGCGGCTCTTCGGGCGCGAGCTCCAGGACCTTGCGGGACACGATCTCGGCTGCGTCGAGTTCGCCGAGGTATTTCAGATTATAACCCAGCACGCGCAGGAGCATGCGGTTTTCGAGCTGCATTTCCGCGAGGTTGGAGATCACGCGCACGGCGAATTCCTTCTGGTCGTTCCGGGCGAAATAATCCGCGCAGTCCACGAAGAACCCGAGGTTGTCGGCGTTCTTGGCGCGGAGTTCCAGGTAACGCTCCTGCGCCTTGTCCTTCGCCGACTCGAGGTCGGTCAGGTAGGACGCGCCGGAGGTCCACTGGTTCAGCTGGATGGACTTCGAGGCGTTGGCGGACTTCGCAGAACCGGGCGTGACCACGGAACGGGACACGGCGCCATCTTCGTCGGCCTCAGCCTCCGCCATGTCGCGGGCGAGCTCCATCGCGGGCATGGCAGCATCCATGGCCACTCCGCCGCCGAAACCGCCCATGCCG
>JAFYBD010000137.1 GCA_017540385.1 Lentisphaeria bacterium | reverse complement strand
GTCTGGTTCTCGAATCCGGGATATTACGTTCTGCAATATCTTGACACCAGCGGGTTCGCAATCAACGATGATGATGGAACCGTGACCCTGCGCTTGTGGAACCACTCCGAGACGCTGTACCCGAATGACGACGGCGAATATCCTTTTGTTCTGTCGGGAACGCTGGCATCCCCCTCCGGAACCACGATCGTTTTCACATCCGGGGCCATCGTGGATTCGGCGAACTATGTCAATCAGGTCATCGTCTCCGGCGCGATCGTGCTGAATAGTAGTGGCAGGAAACGGGAATCTCGCTGGCACAACGACGCCCGCGTGTCGAACGGGCATTTTCTTTTGTCCGGAGGACAGGTCACGTCATCTGACGAAGATCAATTCGTCAGCTCCGCCTTCGGCAAAGTCGAGTACGCGCAGGCGAGAGCGAGCATCGTGTGCGGCGGACGCCTCTCGAGCGGAGGGTCGGAGATCGTCCACGAGGAGGAACTTAGCCTCGCGGCGGGCGGCATCTACTACAAGGTCACGGCCGGCGGCGTAACGAAGCAGGGCAATCTGCTCGACCTCGTCAACGCCGCCGCGAACAACCGGTAATTTCAAAATAGGAGTTCTTCACATGTTGAGAGACAAATTCGGACGGGTGTTCCCGTCGGCCGGTTTCAAGAACGGCGAACTGGAGCCCTACATCATCGAGGAGGCAGGCGGCGGCGTGACCTACATCTGCTACACCGACGACGACAACCGCGCGATCCGGCGGATCACCGAGACCGAGGACAACGGCGTCACCACCACGACCGTCGAGATCGCTTTCGGAGCGTGGGCCGACCGCGCGACCCTTGACTACCAGTGCGTCAATACCGACTTCGAGACCGGGGAGGCGTAATATGGGCAGCTATTTCGACAAACGGCTCGGTCGGCTCCGCGACGACGGCGGAAACGGCTCCGGCGGCGCAGGCGGCATGATCGTCGTCGACGACGACACGACCACGAGCGCTTACATCCCGGTGCTTTCGGGCGGGACGTGCTACCGGTACGATCAGCCGCTCACGACGTTGAGCATCGGCAGCATTGCCGACACGCCGGCCGAGAACACGATCATCTTTTCCGCGGAGGGTGTCGTCATCCCTCCCGTCAGCATCTCCGTCTTGGTTGCCAGCCATTATTGGGACGACGCAAACTGGGAGGTTGTTGTCGGCAGCAAGGCGCTGGAACTCGTAAGCAGCGGCGGCAGTTACACGCGCGACTGCGGAATTCCGGACGGCATCGAATGGAGCCGCGAGGACACGAGAAGCGAATGCCATGTGAAGTTTGACGGAGGGAGCTTCGTCGGCGTCTCATCGGGCGGCAGCATCGTCGTGAGCGCCCACAATGTCCAGGTGTGCTGGCTAAGTTCATATTATGACGCAGAGGACAATCCCTTCACCTCCATCGGATCGTCTTCGCTCAACGGCCTCGTCGCGAGTTCCGGCGACGGCGGGGCGACCTGGACCTTCGGCGGGATCACGATCCCGAACTATGTTTGGAATGACAACTCTGGTGAGGTCGAGATGCACTCGGGCACAGTCTGTTCCGCCGTCGCCGAGGAGACCGTTGCCGTCTGCCCTGTTGTTCTGCCGTCCGGAACGGAGCTCGTCGGAAGTTCGAAGATCGCGCTCGAATCCGGGCACAAATACGAGATGAACATCGCCAACGGCGGCATCGTCATGGCGGAGCGCTTCGCACAGGAGGAGTCCGAATGAGCAGGCGCAGGGCATTGATGATGGCGGCGGGCGGCGGCGCGGAGATCCCAACCGACAGTCTCGTTTTTTGCATGAGTTTCCGGGACAGCTGCGTACTTGCCGAGACGGGGCAAAACTTCGACAACTGGGGACAGGCGACGCTGTTGTACGACGAGACGCTCGGCCGCAACGTCGGGCGTCTAAGCGAGGATGATCTCAGGTGGGATTTCAGCGGCGATTGCAATCTGCCCGTCGGCAACGCGCCCTTCGCGGTTGCACTGAAAGTCAAGCTGCGGGAGCCAGGGGCAGGCGTAGCTCCACTGATCGTCTGGGGAACCACTCCTTACGGGCCGACCGTTGCCGCATTAAGCTGGAATGATCAGGGAGTCTGCTTTTCAACTTGGGGTATTAACAAGGAAACCCGGCGAGTTCCATTGCCATACGACGAGTGGCATCATTTGTGTGGCGTCAACGACGGCGCCGGGAACCCGAAGTTTTACTTTGATGGGGTGCTTTTTGATACTGCAAGTTTCGACTTCAGTATTTCGTCGGGCCAAGCCAATTTTGACGGGTTGTCGTTTAACAGTTTCTGGTCGCCCGAACGCGCGGTTTTCGATCTGGCCAATGCGAGAATCTACAACCGGGCGCTCTCGGCCGAGGAGGTCGCGGCGCTTGCAAAGGAGGTGTGATATGACGTATGTGAACAGTGACGGAAAAGTATTTAAGGAACCGCTGGCGCTGCCGGACGGTGCGGTGTGCTACAATCCGACGCCGGAGATGCTGGCGCAGGCGGGGTATTACCCCAAGCCGCCGGAATCGGCTCCGGCGTCGAGCGGCGGACAACTGCGGGTGTACAAGTTCGACCGTTACAAGGTGATCCTCGCCCTCGGCGACGGATGGGCCGCCAAGCGCGCGGAACTGGAGGCGGCCGGGCTGCTCGATCTCTTCATGGCGGCGCCGTACCTCTCGACCGCCGACGAGTTCTTCAAGGCGATCTACGACGACCTGCCGCCGGAAGAAAAGCGGGTTTTGCACACGGAGTGCCGGTATGGGAATTAAGGTCGAAATACATCACAGCGACAAGCTCGGCAATGTCTGCCGGACGCTCTTCCCCCAGAAGATCACCTTTCGCGGCAAATCATTCGTCATTCCGCGCGGGTTCGAAAGCGACGGCGCATCCGTGCCTCGTTTCTTCTGGCGGATCGTGTGTCCGCCGCTTGATCCTGCCGCCGTTCGCGCCGGTGTGGCGCACGATTACATCTATCGGGTTCAGCCGTCCGGATGGACGCGCAAGGAGGCCGATTTGATGTTCCTCTGTTTTCTCATCGAAGACGGGCTTTCGCCGTACCGGGCGCGGCGGGCATATCTCGCCGTCCGCCTGTTCGGCTGGCTGGCATGGTGGGAAAACCGGGACATGGCGGCGTTGTACCGCTTGGAGGGCGGGGAAAAATGACCGACGCGGAACGTGACGCGCTGCTCATCCGGCTGGACGAGCGAACGAAGGCAATCCAAGAGGCGCTGAAGCGCGATTTCGCCGTTCTCTACGGCAACGGCAAGCCGGGGTTGCTTTCCCGCGTCCAGAAGATCGAAGATTGGCAGGCGGCGAAGCAGCACCATTACGGGCTGATTGCCGCCGTACTCGGATTCATCATCAATGCAATCGGCGTCCTGTACGCCATTTTCAAAAAAACAACATAGGAGAAAAACAAGATGGAAAAGTGCGGAGAAAAGTGCGAGGTTTACAGCCGGGTGACGGGGTATTTCCGTCCGGTGGCGAACTGGAACAAGGGCAAGCAGCAGGAGTTCCGGGATCG
>JAFYBD010000136.1 GCA_017540385.1 Lentisphaeria bacterium | reverse complement strand
GCGGCCGGGACGCTGGCGTGTTCGCCGTCGGTGAAGAGCACGGTGCCGTGGCGCTCCGGTGTCAGCAGGAACGCGGTCACGGCGGCCCGGACGGCCTCGGTGCCGGTATTCACCCACAGCACGGACATCCTGTCCGCATACGAACCGCAGAGCTGGACGAGCAGACGGCGTTCCGCGGTCGCGAGCGCGCCGCGCACGGCTTCGGCGGCGGCGCCGGACGCCTCCTGATTGGCGGAATGGTCCTGCATCAGGGCGGCGAGGCGCGTCATGGTGACCGGACGGACCGGGACGGCCGCGGCGTTGTCGAAATAGAGCTTCATTCGGCCCTCACGGCTTCTTTTTTGCGTGCGAGGGATTCCTCGATGGAGCGGATTTCGTTCACGAGGCCGTCCTTCAGCTGTTCGATCTCGTCGGGATCGGTCATGGACGCGAGCTTGTGTTCGGCGGTGATCTTCGCGGCTGCGATCTTCGCCTGCGCGGCACGTTCGAGCTCGGCGATGCGTTCCTTCTGGTCGGGGGTGAGTTCACGCAGGGCTCCGCCACTGCGTTCCAGGGCAAGTTCCCAGGCGCTTTTCATGGTTGTGGTTCCTTCGGGGTGAAAGGCGCGGCGAGGATTTCCACGTCGGGCCGGTTGAGTTCGGGGTTCTTCGGGGCGAGACGGCGCGCGGTCGCGAGGTCGCGGCTTTCTTCCGGGGTCGCGCTCGCGCCGGCGACGCCCATGGCGTTCCGCAGCATGAGGTCGCGGGCAAACCGGATGCGGGCTCGCTTGACGTAATGGGCATACTGAAGCGGATCGAGCTCGATCGCCCGGTCGATGCAGGTCATGGCCTCCTTGAAACGCCCGGAGCGGGTCATGTAGTCCGCCGCGGCGTCCCACGGGAACGGCGAACCCGGGGCGGCTATCACGGCTTCGCGCAGAAGCGTCTGCACGCGATTGAACGGCGCGACGTAGCCGGGTTCGTCCTGATGCTCGAACGAATATTCGGGGTTGAGCTCGCTGACGAGCACGGAGAAGGCCTTCTCAGCCTCAAAATACCGGTACGACACGTTCAGGGCGACCAGGAAGAAGACTACGGCCAGGATCGGTGCGGCCCATTGGAACGGCTTGCGGCAGACGAAGGGCTCCGTCCGGGGTGCGTCGCGCAGGAGCACGAGCAGGGAGAACGCGATCAGGACGCCGGAATATGCGGTCGTCTCGAACCCGATGTCGAGGAGCGTCCCGACGGACAGGACCAGGCAGGAGAACGCCGGGACGAGCGCGAAAACGTCCTTCAGGCCGCGCCAGTTCGTCCGGCGGATCTGACGGCACGCGGCGACAACCGGATACGCAAGCACGGCGAGCGCGGCGAGGAAGCCCGCGATGCCGCACTGCGAGCCGAACAGCATCACCATGTTGTGCGGAGAGTGCGGCGCCTCCTTGTCCCGCCACATGCGGAGGATCGGATAATCGTGCAGGAAATCGCCCCAGCCGGTCCCCGTCACCGGGTGCTTCAACATCATCCGCGCCGCCGCCTGAACGTAGTCAAAGCGCACGTACATCGACAGCGCGCCGCGTCCGAGCCAGATCATGGCGGCAAGTCCGGCCACACCAAGCAGAAGAAGCCCCGCACCCGCGAGCTTCCATTTGCGCGGCAGACGCGAGAAAAAGAACACGGCCGCGCCCGCTGCGAGCAGGGAGAACACAGCGCCGCGGCTGTCCGTCTTCACCAGCAGAAACGCGGTCACGGCGAAGACGAGTCCTCCGAAGAGTCGGCGGGAGAGCTTCGGCGGCGTGACGCGTTCGTTCCCGAACCGCCAGAAGAGGACCGTGAGGAACGGCAGGAGCGCCGCGAGGTACGCGCCGTAGACGTTGCACGAATTGAAATCGGCCTGGATGCGGGCTTCCCCGATGCGGATCGCCATGTTCTCGTTCACGACGGTGTGACCGGAAGCGGCCGCGCGCGCCTCGACGTGTTCGCGGAGCGCGTCGAATCCGCACCAGTACTGGTACATGCCGGAGGCGAGCGACAGGACGCCGCCCAGGACCAGCGCCCCGGTCAGAGCCTTCGCGAATTCCCGGCGGCCGGACAGCAGGACCGCCAGCGCCATGGCGTAGCACGCCAGCGACAGCGTGTGCGCGATCATCTGCGGCGCGTACCCCGGGCAGGACGCGTCCGCCAGCCCCAGGAAGCTCACGCAGCCCAGGATCATCCACAGCGCGCCGTATTTCAGCAGCGGCGGACACAGGCACATGTCTTTCCGCACCATCCCGCTCCAGATTGCCAGGAAGAACAGCTCCGGCGCCGCCATCATGAAGACCGGCAGCGGCCACGAAATGACCGCCAGCGAGACCGGATCGGTCCAGTACAGCGCGCCGGCCTCCGGGGCGCTCACGAACGAGGCGAATTTGATCGGTAGAAGCACGGTCAGGAGCCAGGCGAAACACTCCGCGATTCGCCAGAGCGCGTTCGCGATGGCGACGTTGTAACGGCGGTTCATGGCGCCGCAGGGGCAGGACACCATGGTCTGTTCCGGGGCCGGAGCGGAAGAGGACGGGACGGCGGAAACGCCCTTCTTATGCGTGGGGATGGGCTTTTTCATAAATCCTCTTCATGTGTTCGGTGCTGATGTGGGTGTAAATCTGCGTGGTGCTGAGGTTCTCGTGCCCGAGGAGCGCCTGCACGCTCCTCAAGTCGGCTCCGGCGTCCAGCAGATGCGTCGCGAAGGAATGGCGGAGTTTGTGCGGGGTCAGGTCGGGCGGGAGGTTCGCCTGATTCAGGTAGAGCTTGAAGAGCCGCTGGAACGAACGCGCCGTGAGACGTCCGCCGAGCTGGTTCAGGAAGACGGCGGCCTTCGGGGACTGGTCGGAGGAGAGCGTGCGGCGCTGTTTGAGGTAGGCGCGGAGGACGCGCTGGGCCGGATGCCCGAGGGCGCAGAGACGTTCCTTCTTGCCCTTGCCGCGAATCTTCATCACGCCGGAGAACGCGTCGATGTCGCCGAAGTTCAGTCCGAGCGCTTCGCTGATGCGGAGTCCGCCGGAATAGATGACCTCCAGCACTGCGGCGTCCCTGGCGGCCGCGAAGGCCGCGGCTTCGGGCGTCTTCGCGAGGCCGAGTTCCGCGTGGTCGGCCCAGACGGATGCAGGAGCCGACAGCAGGCGGCCGACCTCGTCGACGGTCATGTATTTGGGGAGGAGTTTCGGACGGCGCGGGGAGGCCTGCCCGACGAACGGATTGGACTCCACGCGGTTTTCGCGCATAAGGTAGCGGTAGAAGGAACGCATCGCGGAGAGTTTCCGCAGGATCGAGGAGCTCGACAGCTCGTCGCCGTTCAGCGCGGCCACGAAGTCGCGGGCGTCGTAGACCGAGAGCGCGTCCCACTGTATCTGGGCTGTGAACGGATCGGATTTGAGGCAGATCTGAGCGCACTGGCGGATGTCGAGCGCGTAGGACGAGCAGGTGTGGGCGGAGGCATTCCTCTCCGTCGCCAGGTAGGACAGGAATCCGCGCAGTCCGTCGTCGCAAATCACATCGGTCATGAATCAGCCTCATAAAAACGTGTTGAACCATAATTTACCCGCTGTGCGCCCATTATGCAAGCGTAAAAGATGAAAAAAGACGTTGTATTCCGCACCCGCCGGTGCTATATTAAGAGGCCAGACAATCAAACACAACACAGGGGACACACCATGAAACAGGCCATCATAGTCCTGGCGGAAGGCTTCGAGGAGATCGAAGCGCTCGGAACCGCCGACATCCTCAACCGCTGCGGCGTCATGACCATGCTCGCAGGCATCTCCGGCTCCATCGTCTCCGGCGCGCACGACATCCGGGTCGCCCCGGACATGTTCCTGGAGCACACGCCGGGATCCGACGCCGACGCGATCATTCTGCCGGGCGGCCTGCCGGGCGCGACGAACCTGATGAACTGCGAAGCGCTCGGGGCCATGGTCCGCGAAGCGAACGCCAAGGGCAAAATCTGCGCGGCCATCTGCGCCGCCCCCATCGCGCTCCACGCGTTCGGCGTGATCGACGGGAAGACCGTGACTGGTTACCCCGGCACCGAAAAGCTCAGCACGCGCCCCGGACTCAAGTACACCGGGAACATGGTCGAGCACGACGGGAACATCATCACCGGGAAAGCGCCGGGCGCCGCGCCGTATTTCGCGGCTGAGATCGCGCGCGCCCTCGGGATCAACGACGCAACGGTCCGGGGCGTCCTGGCCGGGATGTTCATTCAGGCATGAGCCGGAGCCACTACACAGTCAAGTGCCGTTCGGCGGCGTCGCACGCGAGGCTGGGCGAACTCGAGACCGCGCACGGCGTCATTCAGACGCCGGTCTTCATGCCGGTCGGGACCCGCGCCACGGTGAAGGCGATGTCTCCGCGCGAACTCGAGGAGATGAACGTCCAGATCATCCTCGGGAACACCTATCACCTGATGCTCCGTCCGGGCTCCGGACTCATCCGGCGCGCAGGCGGCCTGCACAAGTTCGAGGACTGGCACCGGCCGATCCTGACCGACTGCGGCGGATTCCAGATCTTCAGCCTCGCGCCGCTGCGCAAGGTCAAGCCCGACGGCGTGGAGTTCGCCTCCCACATCGACGGCTCGCGGTTCTTCCTCGGTCCGGTCGAGTCCATGCGGGTCCAGCGCGACCTGGGGTCCGACATCGTGATGGCGTTCGACGAATGTACGCCGTATCCGTGCACGCGCGATGCAGCCGCGAAGTCGCTGGCCATGACGAAGCGCTGGGAGGAAATCTCGCGCGAACAGCCGCTGGACGACCACCAGCTCAGATTCGGCATCGTGCAGGGCAGCGTGTACCACGATCTCCGGGCGGAATCCGCCGCGCATGTGGCGTCGCTCGATTTCGACGGATGCGCCATCGGCGGCGTCTCCGTGGGCGAGAGCCAGGAGGAGATGTTCGACGTGACCTCGTTCACCGCGCCGCTCCTGCCCGAGGACAAGCCGCGCTACCTGATGGGCGTCGGCACCCCGAAACAAATCCTCGAGAGCGTGAAGTTCGGCGTCGACATGTTCGACTGCGTGATGCCCACGCGCCTGGCGCGCCACGCCGCGGCGTTCATGCGCGGAGGCGGGACGCTCCCCGCGAAGGCGGGACGTTTCGCGGAGGATTTCACCCCGCTCGATCCCCGGTGCAGCTGCTACGCGTGCACACACTTCACGCGGGCATACATCCGGCACCTGCTGAACGTGAACGAAATCCTCGGGGCGCGACTGCTCACGATCCACAACATCCACTACTTCATCACCCTGATGGAGCGCATCCGGGCGGCCATCGCCGACGGCACGCTCGAAGTCCAGGGCGACTCCATCCTCTGACGAAGCCGATCACCCCCTACCCCGGGACCGCCATGCCCGAAACAACAGACTGGACCCGCTACTACGAAAGACCGTTTCCCACGGCATACGTCACGCGGCGCATCACGGCGCGGCTGATCGCGAAGACGGTCCTCGCCGCGGGAGAGTTCCCCGAACGGCACGGCAGCATCCTCGAGCTCGGCGGGGGAAACAGTTCGTTCTGCGATTCGCTCGGGGATCGTCTGCATGCGCAGGATTACACCATCGTGGACAGCAATCCGCGCGGGACGCTGCTGTTCTGGGTCAGACACTCCCTGGAGAAGGCGATCTGCGCGGACATCTTCACGCTGGACGCGGCCACCCTCGAACCGGCCGACCTCGTGTTCAGCGCGGGGCTCATCGAGCATTTCCCGCCGGAGAAGACCGGGGAGGCCATCCGGCGTCATTTCGAATTCGCCAAGCCCGGCGGACTGGTCCTCGTCACGTTCCCCGTGCCCACGTTCAGCTACCGCGTCATCCGACGGACGGCGGAGGCGCTGGGGCTGTGGCGGTTCCCGGACGAACGCCCCCTGCCCCTCGAGGACACCGCGGACATCTGCGGCAAATACGGCACGGTGCTGGCGAAACGCCTGAACCGCGCGATCCTGCTCACGCAGGGGATCGTGCTCGCGCGCAAACCGCGCTGAAACCGTCCGGGTCCCGTTCTTTTCCGCTCAAAACTTGACGAACAGGCGTTTCCGTGCTACATTATTCTGACATTGTTTTTCCCGAACAACCTGCGAAAGGCCGACCATGCTGAACACCGCCATCCTCGGTGCGGGCGCGATGGGATGTCTCTACGCGTCCTATCTGTGCAAGAGCCCCGAAATCAGTCTGCTGCTGCTGGACCACAAGGCCGACAAAGTCGACTCCATCAACAAAAACGGACTCCTGATGATCGAAAACGACCAGGAGGTGCACTTCAGCGTGCCCGCGAAAGTCAGCGGACGCGGCGGTCAGGAACCCGTCGACATCCTGCTGATCTTCGTGAAGGCGCACCAGACGTACGCGGCGCTGAAGGCGAACCGGTCGCTCATCGGGCCGAAGACCATCGTGGTCTCGCTCCAGAACGGCATGGGGAACTACCTGGAGATCGTGAAGTTCGTGCCGCTGGACCGGATCGTGATCGGCACGTCCAACCACAACAGCACCCTGCTCGGCAGCGGACATTTCCTGCATGCGGCGGACGGCAAGACCATCATCGGGGCGTTCTCGAAGGATTCGCCCCACGTGGAGCTCGTGCGGTCCATCTTCGATTCCTGCGGCCTCGACATCTCGGTGTCGAACGACGTGCGCGTGCTCATCTGGCGCAAGCTGCTGGTGAACATGTCGATCAATCCGCTCACGATGCTGCTCGAGGTGAAGAACGGATTCATCCAGACCGACCGCCACAGCTGGGACATCGTGCGGCAGATCGTCGACGAGGGGCTGACCGTGGCGAAGGCCGACGGCGTGGAGTTCGATCGCGAGGAGATCCTGGACCTGGTCCGCAAAATCTGCGTCCTCACGCGCTCCGGGTGCTCGTCCATGTATCAGGACCGCATCCACAAACGCCGCACGGAAATCGACTTCATCAACGGCTCCGTGGTCTCGCTCGCGCGCAAACACGGCATCGCCGTGCCGGTGAATGCCCTGCTCGTGCAGCTCGTGCACGCGGTCGAGGATTCCCTCATCGGCGAATGATCACGGACGGTTTCGGCGCCTGTTTCGCGCGCCGGAACAATACCGAGCCGTTCCGGTTCAGGACGGATTCCAGTTCGCCCCGCGCCGTGCAGTCCTCCAGCGTTTTCGCCATCGCCCCGGTCCAGAGCTGCGCCGCCTGCGGCAGATAATCGGGGTTGCGGTCCGGGAGGTTCATGTAAAGCCATTCGAATCCGCCGTCGTCGAGGAGCTTCAGCAGGCCGTCGGCGTCGGGGATCGTCCCGCCGGGAAAGTATTTGTCCTGGAAAAACGGCGTGCCGATCTCGCATCCGGACGGGAAATACAAGGTGCGTTCCTCCAGGATCATCAGGCATTTGCCGGTATTGCCGGAGGCGCGATGCATCGCCAGCGTGTCCGCGCATGGCAGCATGGCGTCGCCGGTCCGCCCGTACATGATGTCGCGGAGCCCGGCCGGCCCCTTCGCCATCGCACGGAGATTGGAGCCGTAGGACGCGAGGACGGACAGCGGGAACGAGATGATCGAGGCTGCCAGCGTGACCCACAGGAAGACGCGACCGGAACGTTTTCGCAGGAGCGGGAAGGCGTCGCGGAAGAGGATGGCCGCGAACGCCAGTGCCGGGAGCAGGAAGCGCGCCTGGGGCGACGAGAAGAACCAGCAGACCGCGAGGAACGCGAGAGGCAGGACGGCCGCACAAACGCGTTTCGGGCGCGTCCAGAGCGCGATCATGGCCAGACCCGACCACAGGAGCATCTGGGGGCCGAACACCCCGTCAAACATCCTGGAAAGCGCCGGAAACGCGAGTCCCGGCAGAAGCAGGATCAGCGTCACCACCGACGGCTTGGCGAATTTCTCCGTCCCGAGCATGTGGTGATACGCCGACGTCATCGTCTCCGGCGCGCCGAAAAGACTGCCGAAGTACGGATAGAACGGATTCCCGGAGGCGATCCACGGGCGCTGGTAGAACATCGCGGCGAAGAGACCGCCTGCGAGGGAAAAGATCACGGCGGTGCGGATGCGCGAGGAGCGTTGACGGAGCAGGACGTACAGCAGGAGAGAGGCCCCCGCGAAAAAGCCCGTGAGCTTAAACGAGGCCATCGCTCCGGCGAGGATCCCGGTCGCGACGGCGAAGCCGGGGGATTCCGGGCGATTGCCGGGGGCCTTCGCGGCGGATTCGGCGAGCAGGAGCCCGGCGGCCAGCAGAAACGCCATCTGCGGCTCGGCGTACCCCGAGATCAGCACGTGCGCCATCAGCGGCGCGAGCAGAAACGAGGCGACGAACACGCACGCCGGGGTCAGGTTGCGGCGCATCCCGCCGGACGCGAGAAGCACGAGCGAAGCGAAGAAACACGCGGAGCCGAGGTAGAGCATCAGCTTGACCGGGGCGAAGCCGCAGAATTTCATGAGGGGGACGTACAGGAACTGCGGCAGAAGCGGGAACCCGGAGTACGGCAGATCGCGACAGAGGAGGACGCGGCCGTCCTCGATCCAGCGTTTCGGCACGGCCAGCTGGTACACACATTCGTCCCAGGAGGCCGGGTACTGGAACGCCGAAATGGCGAACAGGAGCAGAGGGAGCACGACCAGCAGGACGGAGGCCGGTATCCGGGCGTGTCTGTCGGGCGGGGAGAAGAGTTCGCGGCGGAACCGCAGCAGGCATCCCGCGCCGGTCAGGACCGGGAGGAAACAGAGCGCGCAGGGGAGCGACCCGGTCCCGAGGGACATCAGGACGGCCGCGCAGAAGAACGCGCAGACGGCAAACCCGGACGCGAGGGAGACCAGCCACAGCGCGAAGCCGCGCATCGTGCCGCCGAGCCCGCAGAGACGGAGGAAACCGTAGCCATTGCCTGCGAACGCCGCGCCGAACGCGAGTACGAGGAGCGCGGCGGAGGGATATCCGCCGTTCATCCGCGCCAGCAGGGCGGTCAGATCGTCGATGCCCCACGGGTCCATGTCAGCCACCGTGCCGGGCGAGCCGGAGCGTCACCAGGTCTCGCCCTTCGATTCGTAATACTCCGCGACGTGCGGGACGACGGGCTTGATGAGCTTCTTGATGGCCCGGGCGTATTCGCGAATCTCCCACTGGGCGTGGTCGCTGTCGCGCAGTTCGAGGAAATGGATCAGGTTGCTGAGGTCGACGGTGCCCCAGAACGTGACCATCATGTTCTGGGAGAGCACGCCGCGGGCCTGCTCGCGGCAGACTCCGGCGGCGAGGAGCGATTCGTAAGCCTTCAGGGACTGTTCGTTCTGCTGGTGGATGAGCTCGCGGAGGGCGGTGTCGTCGAAATCCTCGCAGGCAACGGACGCCTGGCGGTTGTTCTCGGCCTGCTTGCGGAGTTTCGGCGGGACGTAGAACTCCATGTCGATCTCGGTGTAGCGGCGCGAAATCTCGTTGTACGACCACGTGCGGTGGCGGTGCCACTGGCCGCGGACGAAGAGCGGACAATGCACGCTGAACGTGAAGACGATGTGCTCGAGCGGACTCGTGTGGCGGTTTTCGATCAGGTAATGCAGCAGCGCCACGTCGCGTTCGTCCATCTCCTGCCGGATCTTGCCGAACGACACCCGGGCTGCGTTCACGATGGTGGTTTCGGTGCCGAGCGTGTCGATGAGGCCGACCCAGCCCTGCCCGTCGAGCACTTTCACGTGGTTTGCGGGGGGCACGTTCACATGTGTGAGAGCCATTGTTCTGTCCCTTCTGTTGAGGCTGCGTTTCTGGTTGTTTGCATGTCCTCGAACAATATACAGTCTTTTTCCCGCAAATCAAGCCATTTTCCGCGTGCGCGGCGATTATTTTCAGAGAAAAAAAGGGCCCGGGAACAAATCCCCGGACCCGTGGTGTCTCTTATGGCAAGGCGTGGGGTCGGTGAAGTCAACGTCCGCCGGGGGCACCGCCGAAACCGCCCATGCCGCCGGGGGCGCCGCCGAAACCGCCCATGCCGCCGGGGCCACCGCCGAAACCGCCCATGCCG
>JAFYBD010000012.1 GCA_017540385.1 Lentisphaeria bacterium | reverse complement strand
TTTGCCCCGGAGTGCACTTCAACGCCGATATAGCCGGCGTTCAGCACGTTCCCGCTCGCAATGCCTCCGTCGTAAACCTTCAGGTAGCCGTTGTGGCCGAACAAGTTCTCGTTCGCCACAGTGTTCTTGTGAACCGTCATCACAGCGTTGTTAACCGTCAGACCGATGATCGTGTTCGCGACGAAGTCGGCGTAACCGCCATCGGTGATGTTCACTGCACCGCCTGCTTCCGTAGTGTTCGTAGCCGTACCGCCGGACATGATGATGAGGTTGTCGCCGACGTTGACGTTGATACCGGACGATGAGACTCCTGCGGAGATGGTGATGTCAGCCATGATGATGCTCCTGGTGTGTGTTGCGTGCGGGTGAAAAATAGAATATCGCCGGTACTATAGCATCTGAATTTCCCGTTTTCAAACAAAAAACTAAAAACTACTCTAAAAAAAACAAACTGCGATTTAACACGCAAAAAGTGAAACGGAGAAAACAAGAAGCCCCCGGGATCGCGATGGATTCCGAGGGCCGGGAGTGATTGCTTTTTCGTGTTCAGTCTTTGCGAAGCGGACGAGAAGGGGGGCGGCAGAGGCCGGTCATTTCAGGCGGATGGAGGCCTTGTCCGGGAAGAACGCCTTGTCGGCGATCACGAGGAACGCCGCCTCCTTGTTCTCGACCGCGATGTGGAACGTGAACGTACGGCCGGAGACGGAGGAGGAGATGGAGGAGCCGGGGGTGAGCGGGAGCAGGTTCATGTTCACGGACTCCGGCTCGAGATTCTCGGGGAAGATGTACTCGAGCACCCACGGGCCCTTGCTGTACACGCGGAAATAATGGACGTAGAGCCCGCCGACCGGGATCGATGCGGGACGTGTCAGCAGGTCGACCGTGCTGCGGGAGAGCAGCGAGATATCGGTGAACGGGAAGATCGTGGTCTTCGGGGAGAGCTGGAACGTGGAGTCGCGGAAGAGCCTCGGATTGCCGCCGATGGAGACGACGGCGTCCTTCGCCTTCTTGGCCGGGTCGGAGATCGTGACCTCGGACCGGATTTCCTTGCGCGTGACGTCCCAGAAGATCGCGGTCGAGGCGGCGAGGTTCGCGCTCTTCGCGGCGGTCTCGACGATGGCGGCGACGGGTTCCACGACGTAGCCTGTGTCGGGGTCGAGGACGAGTTCGTGCGAGGCCGCGATGAGCGGCGCGAGGGCCTTCTCCGCGGCGTCCTTGAACTCCGCGGGCGAAGAATTCTTCTGCGAGTCGGCCAGGTTCATCGACATGGCGGCGTCGGCCTGCGTGCGCGGGGTCTGCTCGAACGCGAGCCCGAGCATCTTCACGTCGCGGGCGGAAACGATCTGGAAGCGGTGTTCCATCTCGGAAATGGACTCCTCGAGCAGCGCGAGCTTGCCCTCGAGGTCGGCGACGGTCGCTTTGGATTTGGCGAGGTCCGCGGCGTTTTGCGCGTTTTCGGCCATGAGCTCGTCGATCTTGGCGGAGGCGAGCTTCAGCGTGTTGCAGGTGTCGTTCCTGCTGCCGATCTCGTCGAGGAGCGCCAGGAAGAGTACGATCAGGAGGATAAGGGAGATCAGGTGGACGACGAGGTGTTTCATGGGGAGGCCTTTCATGGTTGCTGAAGCATGGATTGTCCGCAGTCGACGGCGAGCACGGAGCCTGTGACGGACCGGGACGAGGCGAGAAGGACGACGGCGTCCGCGACGTCGGCGGGCGACACGGGTCGTTTCAGGGGGAGCGTGCCGGGGATGCGCTTCATCCCGGCGTCGCCGAGCTCGCACGGGGGGAAGACTGGGCCGGGCGCGACGGCGTTTACGCGGATCTCGGGCGCGAGCTCCCTGGCGAGTTCGAACGTGTCGCGGAGGAGGGCGCGTTTCGATGCGGCGTAGGGGGACGGATCGGCGCCGGAGATGGCGGCGGCGTCCAGGATGTTCACGGCGGCGAAATCGCGTCCGGCGGGGCGGATGGCCGCGAAACCGCGAATGAGCGCGCATGGCGCGAGGTGGTTCACGGATTCCTGCCGGTCGAGTTCGGACTGCGGAGCGTCGCCGCGAATCCACATGGCGGCGTTGTTCACGAGCACGTCGACGGGGCCGACGACCGAGGGGAAACGCCGCACGGAATCGGGATCGGCGAGGTCGCAGGAGACGACTTCGTGTCCGGGCGCGGGGCAGGGGGGCAGCGAGGACGCGAGGGCGTCGGCTTCTTCGCGCGAACGGAAACAATGGACGACGACGGCGGCTCCGCGTGCGGCGAACGCCTGTGCGAGGACCGCGCCGAGCCGCTGGGAAGCGCCGGTGACCAGAACGCGTTTGCCCCCGAGGTCGGTCATTACAGGGACCTCTTCCATTCCTCGGCCTGCTGCTGTGCGGCGATTTCGTCGAGCAGCTCGCGGATGCGCTGTTTGACCTGGTCGAAGGAGGCGTCGTTCATGGCGCTGATGGGGATGACCTCGAGGCCGTCCTCGGCGTTCAGGATGAAGTCGTCGACGACGTCCTGGTTCTCCACGAGGTCGGTCTTGTTCGCGAGCACGATCTTTGCGCGGCTGCTGAGGCCCTCCATGTAGGCGTCGAGCTCGTTTTTCAGCACGCGGACGTCGTCGTTCGGGTCGCGTCCGTCCACGCCCCCGAGGTCGACCAGGTAGATCAGGAGCTTGGTGCGCTCGATGTGACGCAGGAAATAGTGCCCGAGGCCCTTGTTGAGGTGGGCGCCGTCGATGAGGCCGGGGATGTCCGCGACGGTGACCTTGCGGAAATCCGGGTACTCCATGACGCCGATGACCGGGTGGAGCGTGGTGAAGGGATACGCGGCCACTTTCGGACGCGCGTTGGAGATGCGGCTGAGGAACGTCGATTTGCCGGCGTTCGGGTAGCCGACCAGGGCGACGTCCGCGATGAGCTTCAGTTCCAGCCCCAGCTCCAGCGGCTCGGTGACTTCGCCGGGCTCGTGTTCGCGCGGGGCGCGGTTGGACGGCGTGGCGAAACGCGCATTGCCGCGTCCTCCGCGTCCGCCCTTGGCGATCACGACTTCGGCGTTCGCCTCGTCGATGTCGGCGAGCACGTCGCCGGTCTCCTTGTTGCGGATGATGGTCCCGAGGGGGACCTTGATGACGAGGTTCTGGCCGCGGCGTCCGTGCATGTCCTTGCTGCGGCCGTCGCCGCCGTTCTCGGCGGAGAAATGGCGGTTGAAGACGAAATCGGAGAGCGTGAGTTCGCCCGTGGACGCGACGAACACGATGTCGCCGCCGTCGCCGCCGTCGCCGCCGTTGGGTCCGCCCTTCGGCACGAACGCTTCGCGGCGGAAGCTGCAGCAGCCGTTGCCGCCGTTTCCGGCCTTCACGGTGATTTCAGCGCGATCGACAAACATGAGCTGGCTCCTGGGTAATCATATTAAAACAAGCGCGGGCGCGATGCTTAAAACAAGCGCGGGCGCGATGGCGGGTTGCCCCGGGACGTCGCCCGCTGACGAAAATGCCCCGGCAGACGAGAACGTTCGCCGGGGCGGAGGAACAAAAAAGAAAGAGGGAACGCCCTCGGCTTACGCCTGGGCGGCATCCACGGGGATGGTCTCCGCGATCGGGACGATCTCCACGGACTTCTGGGCTTTCTTGTTGAACTTGACGTGACCATCGCAGAGGGCGAAGATGGTGAAGTCGCGGCCGAGGCCGACGTTCTTGCCCGGGTGGATGTGGGTTCCGCACTGTCTGACGATGATGCTGCCGGCGGTGACGAACTGTCCGCCGTAGGCCTTCACGCCACGCATTTTCGGTTTGCTGTCGCGGCCGTTGCGGCTGCTGGACTGGCCTTTTTTATGTGCCATTTTTCATTCTCCAAATTATATAAGGTTGATTTTCAGATACAAGTGACAGGATTATAATATACCCCGTAAATCCCGAATGTCAAGCGGAAAACGTTTTTTTTTGAAAATTTCGCTTGCCCGGGAGCGGAAAAGGCGGATAAGGCCTATAAGGCAAATATGCCCTATGGGCCCTATAAACCCTATCCAACCGCCGCCGCCTGCTTACGCGATGACGGTCCAGTTCATGTCGACGCCGCGGCCGAGTTCGGTCCAGGCGGACATGTTGGCGCCCGAATAATACCCCAGCATGCCGGTGGATTTCTGGCGGACCAGCAGGTCGTCCTTCGCGTCGGCGTTGTAATCGCCCGCGCCGACGACGAACCAGTCGTTCGCGTTGAGCTGGCCGAGCTGCGACCAGTTCGCGGAATTCCCGTCGCCCCACATGGCGACGATGCCTGTTTCCTTGTGGAACGCCACGATATCGTCCTTGCCGTCGCCTTTGAAATCGCCGATGGCGCGCACCTCCCATCCGCTGTCGGACGCCCCGAGGTTGGTCCACGTGCCGCCGATGTCGATCGCATAGTATTCCGCGCCGGAGTTGTGCGCCATCACGATCTGGTCTTTTCCGTCGCCGTTGAAGTCGCCGCAGCCGATGAGCGTCCAGGTCGCATCGAATCCGCTCCCGACCTGGACCCAGCTTTCGGTGCCGTCGGTCCACACGCCGAGCGCGCCGAGCTCGTAGGTGTACCAGACGATCGAATTCTTCCCGCTGTTTCCGGTCAAATTTCCGACCTTGTTTTTCCAGTCGATGTTGTCGACGTTGTTCAGGTACCCGATGTTCACCCAGTTCGAGTCGTAGTCGTCGGAATCGGCGTAGTAGCCGATGTACGCGCCATGGATCCCGGCCTCGCTGGTCACATTACCAAACAGCACGGCGTCGGCCTTGCCGTTCGAGTTCATGTCGTACGCCCCGAGCACATCCCATTCGGCGGGATGCTGCAAGCCGTTGCCCTTCCATTCGTTGGTGCCGTTCATCCAGAATCCGAGCTGGTAATTGCCGCCGGTGTACTGGAAGAGCACGTCTGATATGCCGTTGCCGTCGATGTCGCTCTTCACGGCGGCCAGCGCGGCTGCGCCGACGGTGACGGACAGCGCGTTGGTGTCGTCGATCTCAAGCCTGTAATTCGTGCTGCCGATCTTCTTCGTCTGGCCGACCGTGAGCGTGCCGAGGACGTCGCCGGACAGGTTCTGGACCGTGATGGTCTCCTTGAATCCCGACGCGTTGTCGGCGATCCTGTAGGTGCCCGACGACTGCAAGTTGTTGACCGTGAGCGTGAAGACCACGCCCCTGTTCATCGCGCAGGAGAGCATGTTCACGGGCGCGTAGGTGTTGCCGGCCCAGAGGTCGATGATGTTGATGTCGGCGATCCCGCCGGAGGAGAACGTGATCCCGTAGCAGTCGTAATATCCGGTGACCTTGCCGCCGGCCTTGACGTCGAAGAAGTTGAGCAGCGCGCCGCTGGATACCTTCATCACGCCGCCGTTTCCGACCGTGCAGCTGAGGGCGATGGAGCTCCCGTACAGCGAGACGAGCGCGCCCGAGCTGACCGAGGCGTTCGTGAGCGTGCCGCCGGATCGGACTTCGATCGTGCCTTTCGAAGCCGTGAGCCCCCTGACGGCCCCGTAGCCGGAAATGTACAGTTTGCCGTTTTCCAGAAGGGTTACTCCGGTCGCCACCCCGCCGTAGTTGACGACGGCCGAACCGTACACGGTGGCCGAGCCAGCCGAACCGCCGCTGTTGACGACCAGGATCCCTGAGACGTAAGCGCTGCCGAGTTTGCCCTGAGTCAGGCTGACGATGCCGCCCCAGGTGATCGCGGCGGACGACACGACGCCGCCGCTGGAGACCTGCAGGGGACACCCGGTTCCGACGTTCGCGGAGACGATCGTGCCGTTCACTAGACCGAATGCGGCCTGCGAGAGATAGGCGACGGTCACGGAGCCGCCGGACCCGACCTCGAGATAGCCGCTGCTGACGATCGCGGAACCGAGCTTGCCGCCGCTGGAGACGCCGATCGTGGCGCTGACCGACCCGCCGATGGCGACCGCGCTGGTCACGGAACCGCCGATCATGATCCCCAGGTGGCCGTTCGGGGAGATGTTGACCTTCGTGGCCGTCGTGCCGGAGAAGACGTACATCTTTCCCATCGCACTCCCGAGGGGCATGACCGTCGCCGAGCTCATCACGCCGCCGCCGGAGGCGAAGAACACGCCGCCGGAAATCCACGCCATCGCGCCGTTCACGCCCGACACGTCGGCGTTGCCGCCTGTGACGTCGAACACCGCGTTCGAGACCGTCTTGCCGCCGAACCGGCCGCCGCTGACGATGACGGAGCATCCGCTGCCGACCGTGCCGCCGTACACGACGCCGCTCCCGCTGCCGCTGCTTGTGACGTAGGTCCTCGCATTGGAGAAGACTTCGTTGTACGAGTAGCCGCCGGATCCGATCGAGACCACGCCCGCGTAATACTTGCCCTCGTAGCTGGAGCCGTACAGGGTCAGTTCCCCGGCCGACATCTCGGTCCCGGACGCAACGCCGTTGATACATGCGGAGCCTCCCGCATAGATCGTGGTCACGGACGCAACGCCGTTGATATATGCGGAGCCTCCCGCATAGATCCAGGTCTTCGATGCCAATCCGCCTTTGGAGACGTTCATGGAACCGCCGGAAGAGATCAGATTCGACGTGACGGTTCCGCCGCTGGAGATAAGCAAATATGCGCCGCTTTTCACGTCGTTCGTATTTGCGTATCCGCCCGACATGACGCTCATCCTGCCACTGGAGATGTGATTGTAGTAAGCTTTCCCGAATATTGTGGCTGAGGCCGCGGAAAGGTAAGTCGAATTGGCTGTACCGCCGGAGGAGACTGTAACGGCACCGTCTCTATTGACAGTGGTGTCGATCAGGGTTGCACCGGAACCGACACGCACGATTCCGCCAGAGTATACCTCCGTTTTGCTGGCATAATGATCCACGCGCAATTCTCCGCCACTGGAAACAGTCGTCATATAGGCAAAGCCGCTGTTGTTTACATCAATAATGCCGCCAGCGGATGCCCTGGCATTGTAGACCTTGCCGCCCGAAGACACATTGAGAAATGATGAACCACCGATTTGAATGGTTGAGACTATTCCGCCTGCGTACACAACACAATATCCTCGGTCGAAATACTCCCCGCCACAGGCCATGCCGCCGGAAGATACTATTACCATGCCGCCATAAAAGATATAGTGGTCCGTACTTTCCGACCACAGGAGTGTGCCGCCGGAGGATATGACAAGAACACCGTCGTCACTGACGACATAGCGGCTTCCTTTGGTGTTTTTCTTGATCGTTTCGGTTGTGCCTGAAACCAGGATGTAATCACTGTATTGCGGCATTTCGAAATCCTTTCGGCTGGTTGATTATGGTTAAAGTTTTGAACTGGCGGCGAGGTGAACGTTTGCGCATTCCGTCCGACGGACGGTCTGCCAAAACCATACTATACATGTAAAATATCCGATTTCAAGGAGATTTTCGCGTTTTTTTATATTATGTACAGGGTGCGTGGCCGTCCGCAAAAAGTCCCCGGACTGTTTCCAGAACGGGGACTGTGAAAAAAGGTCGAAAATGACTTGTCTTGTGTGTAAGCGTCGGCCGGGCACACCGCAAGCGGTGCCGATACAGTGTTCTGCTTCGCGAGAACACAGGATCAAACATGTGCCGTCGCATAGCACGGCACTACAGCCGTTGAGGCGTTAGCCCCCCGTGCCCGAGCGGAGCCGGGCACACCGCAAGCGGTGCTGATACAGTGCTTGGCTGCGCTCAAGCACAAATACGTGAGAAACCTCCGTGGCGTTGCGGAGCCACACAGTGTGTGCCTCGTAGTGCCTTGCTTCGCAACGGCACGTGCGCGAGCGTAGCCGCGCACTACTGCAGTTGAGACTTCGCCTCATTCCCACTCGATGGTTCCCGGGGGCTTCGAGGTAATGTCGTAGACCACGCGGTTCACGCCGTCGACCTCGTTGATGATGCGGTTGGAGATGCGCGCGAGAAGCGGGTAGGGGAGGCGGACCCAGTCGGCGGTCATGCCGTCGCGGCTTTCGACCGCGCGGATGGCGATGGCGTCCTCGTAGGTGCGTTCGTCGCCCATGACGCCGACGGAGCGGACGGGGAGGAAGACGGCGAACGTCTGCCAGATTTTGTAGTAGAGGTTGGCCTTCTTCATCTCGTCGACGATGATCCGGTCGGCGCCGCGCAGGACTGCGAGCTTGGCCGGGGTGACTTCGCCGAGGCAGCGAACCGCGAGTCCGGGGCCGGGGAAGGGCTGGCGCATGACCATTTCTTCGGGGAGACCGAGCTGGCGGCCGACCTCGCGGACCTCGTCCTTGAAGAGGCGGCTGAGGGGTTCGAGCAGCTTGAACTGCATGTGTTTCGGGAGTCCGCCGACGTTGTGGTGGCTCTTGATGACCGCGCTGGGATTGCCGTCGATGGAGATGCTCTCGATCACGTCGGGGTAGGTCGTGCCCTGGGCGAGGAACGAGGCGTTCGGGATGTTCGCGCAGGCGTCGTTGAAGACCTGGATGAATTCGCCGCCGATGATCTTGCGTTTGCGTTCGGGCTCGGTGACTCCGGCGAGCTTGGAGAGGAATCGGTCGGTGGCGTCGACGTACACGAGCGACATCTTGAATGTGCCGCCGAAGAGTTCGCGGACGCGTTCGGGTTCGTCCTTGCGGAGCAGGCCGTTGTTCACGAAGACGCAGGTGAGCTGGTCGCCGATTGCCTTGTGAATGAGCGCGGCCGCGACGGAGGAGTCCACGCCGCCGGAGAGGCCGAGGATCACGTGGTCGCTGCCGACCGTCTCGCGGATCTCGGCCACGGAACGGTCGATGAAGTCGGACATGTTCCAGTTCCCGGTGCAGCCGCAGATGCCGAGGCAGAAATTCTCGATCACGAGCGGGCCCATGGGGGAGTGGACGACTTCGGGGTGGAACTGGATGCCGTAGAGGTTCCGGGCACGGTCCTGGATGGCCGCATACTCGGTGTTGTCGGTCTTCGCGCAGGTGGTGAAGCCTTCGGGCAGGCGGGTCACCTTGTCGCCGTGGGACATCCACATCTGCGTCTGCGCGGGCAGGTCCTCGAAGAGCGGAGACGCCGCGGTCGTGGAGACGATGGCCTTGCCGTATTCGCGGGCCTCGCCGTGCGCCACTTCGCCGCCGAGCGTTTCGACCATGAGCGGGAGCCCGTAGCAGATGCCGAGCACCGGGATGCCGAGGCTGAAAATGGCGGGGTCGCATTTCGGCGCGTTCGCCTGATACACGCTGGCAGGGCCGCCGCTCAGGATGATGCCCGCGGGGGCCGCCTCGCGGATCTCTTCCGCCGAGGTCTTCCAGGAAACGATCTTGCTGTACACGTGAAGTTCGCGGACGCGGCGGGCGATGAGCTGGCTGTACTGGGATCCGAAATCCAGCACGAGGATGGTCTCAGGATGGTTCATAATCAATCTTTCCGATGAAACTGAAAAAAAGGTATCATATAATATGCTACGAAAACGGTAAAAAATCCAGCCAGAAACGGTAGATTTTCCGAAAAAAGAGAGTTGTCTGAACGAGTTTTCCCGTCCCCGTGCTTGACATCCTGCCAAAGCATGCTATCGTATAGCCATCGATGAATCGTCCCGACATCTTTCGGGACACTTTCCACTTTCCGGGGCCGCCGGAACAGCTCGTTTCGGACTCCATGAACAGAATCGTCCAAACCGCCCATCATGCCGAATGACCGCAACAACCTGAATCCCGCCGCACCTGCGGAAACGAAGCCCGCGGAGACG
>JAFYBD010000135.1 GCA_017540385.1 Lentisphaeria bacterium | reverse complement strand
TTTCCGAAAGAGAACTTCTTGTCCTGCACTTCACCGACGGACGTGTCGTGGAGGTGGGAACAACGCGTATATCTGATATGTGATCACTTGAAATCCAAAACGGATTTCGAGGAGGAAGCGGACTGGTCCGGGCGTTTTTCGTAGTCCGGGCAGTCGTCCATCGGCTGCACCTCGCAGTGCTTGCGCGTGCAGATCACGGCAAAGGCGTTCACGAGCGAATGGGCGCAGTCCCGGCAGAAACGGTGTTCCGACGGGGTATCCCTGTCCAGGATCGAGGTCTTGCGAGGGGCGGCGGATTCATCGTTTCCGAACAGCGCGTCCAGCGCCTTGCGTCCGGCGGAAACTGAGGAGGCGTCCCCGGATTTCGGAACATCGGGAGCACCCGCGTCCGCGCCGCAGAACGAGCAGACCAGGTGTTCGCCCTTCACATCCCAGCCGTCGAGGATCTTTTCGAGCTTTGCGAACGCGGTGCGTCCGCAGGCGGGACAGGTGAACTGTTCGCCGGGCTTCATGTGCCGGGATCCGCGCTGCTCTGCGCCGCCTGCATCGCCTTACGGCGTCTGCGCGCGTTCAGGGTCTGGTAGAAGAGCGGGACGAGGAGCTTCAGAAGGGCGGCAGCGGGCACGGCGAGGATCATGCCGGAGACGCCCGCGACGACCGCGCCGAGCAGGACCACGATGATCGTTTCCACGAGGGTCAGGCCGATGGCTTCGCCGACGAGGACCGGATACAGCAGGAGCTGTTCCAGGATCACGTGGATCAGCAGATAGCCGAGCGAGATGCCGATGATCGGCATCACGATGCCTTCCTGCGCGAAGAGGATCGTCACGACGACGGACAGGATGGCGGCAAGCACGGGGCCCAGGAACGGCAGCAGGATCGTGGAGCCCGCGATGAGCGAGAGGACGGGCCAGAACGGCACGTTGAACGGGATGAAGATCAGCGCGTACAGGATGGTCTCCAGCACGATGATCCAGAAATAGCCGACCAGCCACGCCCGGAACATCTTGTAGATGTGGTTGATGATATGCGCCGCGCCGCGGCGTTCGTGCTCGGAGGCGTCGGGGAGCCAGCCGCTCTCGTAGATGCTGCTCACGGTCCACTCGCCGAGGTTCTGCCCGAAATCTGCGCGACCGGCGGCGAAGACCGCCATTTTGAGGAGGAAATAATAGTAGAAGAACAGGAACATCACGAGGTCGAACGCGAACGTGCCGACCCACGCCGTGATGTGAAACGCGTTTTTGACCAGCGCGTTGCCTGCCCGGAGCGTGAAATTCGCAACGTCGGTGTTGTGCTCCTCCATCGCCTCGTTGATCCGGACCCGAAGGCGTTCGCGGACGTTCATGCCGGAATTCTCCTCCGAGGGCGGATCAAGGCGGTCCAGCAGTTCGCCGAGCTTCTGCTCGAGCTTCTCGACCGCGTGATTGTTCTGCGCCCACTGGGACAGGGAATCGCCGGACATCGAGGCGAACGGCCTGATGAAATGCACGAGCGTCCAGGAGAGCAGGACGGTCACGATCACGATGAAGATGACCGTCATGGCGGAGGCCTGCGCCGCGATGCGGTGGTTTTCCGCCTCGGAGAGACCGTTGGACTGTTCCAGCGGGCAATCCGCCTCAGCCTCGGACGCTTGTTCCGGTTCGTCGCCGAAACGGCGCGTGATGCGTTTGCGGAAGGCGGCGAACGGGGCTTTCAGCTTCACGAAGAAGGCATGCAGACCGAGCATGAACTTCGTCCCGAAGAAACGGCGTTCGAGGAACTGTTCGAAATGGAACGACAGGATGGCGGCCAGAATGCCGAAGAAAAGCGACTTGACGAAGACCGCGGCCAGTACAAACAGGACCAGGATCACGAAGACGGGGATGAACCCGTGCGCGGGCGCGGTGAACGTGTCCGCCTTCGGACGGCGGAGAAACTTGCGCGCCCCGGAGGAAGTCTGTTCCGCGGGACGGTCCACGGACCTGTCCTGTTCGGATTCCATTCGCGCTTACTCCGCGACGATGGATTTGCCGGAGCCGGGGACGACCTCGCCGCAGACGAACGCGCCGATTCCGGCGGTCTTCGCGGCGTCAATGGCCTTCTGCACGTCGCCGGGACGGACGAACCAGACCATGCCGACGCCCATGTTGAAGACGCGGTAGGCTTCCTGGACCGGGAGATTGCCGAGCTTCACGAGGAGGTCGAAGATCGGGATGTGATTCTCGATCTTCTCCGGATGGAAGACGGCGTCGACGGTCTTCGGCAGGATGCGCGGGACGTTGTCGACGAGGCCGCCGCCGGTGATGTGGGCGATGCCGTTGATGGCGACGCCGGCGGCCTTCGCGGCCTTGATGGCCGGGAGATAGCAGGTATGGGGCTTCAGGAGCGCTTCGCCGACGGACTCGCCGTTGAGCTCGGCCGGGGAGGATTTCACGGTGAATCCGCCCGCGTCGAAGAGGAGTTTGCGGGCGAGGCTGAAGCCGTTGGTGTGGAGACCGTTGGACGCGAGTCCGACGGCGACGTCGCCGGGGGCGATGTGTTCGCCGGTGATGATCTCGCTCTTCTCGACGATGCCGGTGATGATGCCGACGAGGTCGAAGTCGTTGCCGTACATGCCGGGCCTTTCGGCCGTTTCACCGCCGAGGACGGCGCAGTTCGCGGCGCGGCAGGCGTCGGCGATACCGCCGAGGACGTCTTCGTAGAGCGGGCTGCGGAGCTTGCCGATGCCGATGTAGTCGAGGAAATAGATGGGCTCCGCACCCTGGACGGCGATGTCGTTGATGCAGTGGTTCACGATGTCGTGGCCGACGGTGTCGTATTTCTGCATGGCGGCTGCGATCATGAGCTTGGTGCCGACGCCGTCGATGCTGGCGACGAGGACGGGTTCGCGATAACCGGGGAAACCGGCCTGGAAAAGCCCGCCGAACCCGCCGATGGGAGCAAGCATTTCAGGACGTCTGGCGGCGGCGAGACGCGGTTTGACGCGCCCGAGGAGTTCGGTGGCAAGGTCGATGTCGACGCCGGCTTCTTTGTAGGAGGAGGGTGTTTGCATGGGGGAGGTTCGGCTTTCGTTTTGTATGTGAATGATTTACGGTTATTTCAGTTTGAGGTTGGAGAATGCGGCGCCGAGGCTGCCGAAGGGTTCGTTGCTCTGCGGGAGCGGATAATCCGCGAGAATCTTGTTCTGCGCCTCGAAGATGGGGGCGAGTCCGATCTGCGCGAATTCGAGGATCTTGTCGAGCTGCTCGCGGTCGAACGGGACCTCTTCGGCGGTTCCCTGGAGCTCGATGAACTTGCCGGACTCGGTCATGATGACGTTGAAGTCGACGTCGGCCCCGGAATCCTCCTCGTAGCAGAGATCGAGCAGGGGGACGCCGTCGCGGATGCCGACGCTGATGGCGCCGACGTTCTCGCGCATCGGGAAACGCGGTATTTTTTTCTGCGCGAGGAGTTTGCGGAACGCGATCTGGAGGACGACGCTCGCGCCGCAGATGGAGGCGCAGCGGGTGCCGCCGTCGGCGTCGATCACGTCGCAGTCGATGTACAGCGTGTTCTGTCCGAGCGCCTGGAGGTCGACGACGGAACGGAAGGAGCGCCCGATGAGGCGCTGGATCTCCATGGTGCGGCCGGACTGCTTGCCGCGGACGGCTTCGCGGGCGACGCGTGTGTTTCCCGCGCCGGGGATCATGCCGTATTCGCTGGTGAGCCAGCCGCCGGAGACGCCCTGCTGGCGCATCCAGGGGGGAACGCCCTGTTCGAAGGAAGCGGAGCAGATGACCTTGGTCCCGCCGGATTCGACGAGGACGGAGGCGATGGGGTGCGCGAGGTAGTCTGGGGTGATACGGAACTTGCGGGGCTGGGAGGGAGCCCGTCCGTCGATGCGTTTGCTGTTGTTCATGCGGTGATCCATGGTAAGCTGTTCAGCAAAAAAAGCCGCCGGCCGACAGATGACCTACGCGCAAGGTCTTAACGCTTAGAGCTGCTTTGTTCCCAACCTGACTCGGTTCACGCAATTCCATCGCACAGGGTCCGGCGGACGGCGGCAAAAATCAAGATGCCTTAGATCTGCGGGAAGATTTCCCCGTCTTATTTACTTTACACCGGTTTGCGAAATATTCAAGGCAAAGAGTGAGTTCGGCGCGTAAATTTTTTCGTTCGACGATCCGGTCCACGAAGCCTTTCTGGAGCAGGAACTCGGAAGTCTGGAATCCATCGGGCAGCTGGGCCTGGGTGGTGGCCTCGATCACGCGCCGTCCCGCGAATCCGACCATCGCGCCGGGTTCGGCCAGGATGAGGTCGCCCAGCGAGGCGAAGCTGGCGGTGACGCCTGCCGTGGTGGGATGGGTGAGAATGACGATGTAGGGCAGTCCGGCTTCCTTGTGACGGTACAGCGCGCCGCTGGTCTTCGCCATCTGCATGAGGCTGATGAGGCCTTCGTACATGCGCGCGCCGCCGCTGGCAGTGACGATCACAAGGGGAAGGCGTTTCGCCGTGGCGGTCTCGATGGCGCGGGTGATCTTCTCGCCCACGACGGCTCCCATGCTGGCGCCGAGGAAACGGAAGTCCATGACTGCGAGCACGTAGGGGATGAGATTGATGGAGGTCACACCGGCGATGACGGCGTCGCGGAGACCGGTCCGTTCGTGGTTGGTGCGGAGTTTGTCGACATAGGAGGAGACGCCCTCGAATTTCAGCGTATCGACGGATTCGAGCTTAGGCGCGATCTCGCAGAAGCTGCCGAGATCGGTGAGCAGGTCGATGCGCTCGAGCGCGGTCATCGGGTAATGGTAGCCGCATTTGGGGCAGACCTGGAGGTTTTCCTCCTTGCGGCCGGAGAAGATCAGCTCGTTGCAGTTCTTGCACTTTTCCCAGAGGCCCTGCGGGATGTCCTTGCGCTTGGCCACTTCGCCCTGCTTCTGGATGCCGCGGTGGGTGATCCCGGCCGAATGAACGACGGTCGTGATGGGCAGGGGCTTGGATTTTTTGGTGAATGCTGCCATGATGACGCCTTGTGTAAAGTGTTGGTTCGTAGCCGGAAGCGTCAGCGTCGCGCGACCGAGGCCGCAAAGACCTTCGATGCTCCGGCGTCCAGCAGGACGGAGGCGGCGGCGGACAAGGTGGCGCCCGTCGTCAGAACATCGTCCACTACTAATATAGCACGCTTTTGGCAGTTTGTCGAGCGGGTTGTCGAAAAAGCGCCTGTTAAATTCGAAATTCTTTCATTTCTGGACAGACGCGCCTGATGCGGCGTGGGTTTGCAGCGCTTGAGCGCGCGGACGATCGGAACGCCGAGCTCCAGGGAAACGCCCTGGCAGACGAGGGCGGCCTGATTGTATCCGCGCTGGAGAAAGCGCGTCCAGTGCAGCGGGACCGGGACGATCATGTCGACCGGACACGGGAGCTCGCGCCGGAGCTTGTTCCCGAGCAGCCGTCCGAACGACCGGGCGAAATCGGGACGGTCGCGGTATTTCAGCAGGTGAATGGCTTCCCGGACGTCGCCGGTCATGTCGAAGAGGGCAAAAGCGCCGTTCCAGGGGCGCGGCGGCTGGTTGAGGCATTTCGGGCAGACGTCCAGGATGCCGTCCATGGGGCCTCCGCAGCCGGGGCAGTACGGGGGCGAGATGAACGGCAGGGACTCCAGGCAGGACGCGCAGAACATCCCCGGGGAATCGTCGAAGGAACGCGCCCCGCAGATCGGGCAGACGAAGGGCACGGCGGACGACAGACAGGAGAAGAGGAAGGAGCGTGTGCCGGGCTTCATGGACGCGGCCTCAGCGTTTCTTCGAGTAGGTCCCGTCGGGATTCTTGCGGACGCGGTGGAGGATCTCGAGTCCGATCATGGTGGAGATGACGACCGACGGCGCGACGCCGGTGGACTCGGAGATCGCGTCGACGTTCGCGGGTCCCGACTTCAGCGCGTCGAGGATGGCCTTCTCGTCGTCGGAGAACATGGAGTCATCGGTTTCGTCCGCGGCTTCGCCGTCGCCGTCGCCGGAGACGTTGAAAGCCGCCGGGGATTCGTGGAGTTCGGACGGATGGAAGCCGGGGAGAAAATCGAATTCGTCGAGCACGTCGTCGAAATTCATGACGAGCTTCGCGCCCTGCTTGATGAGCGTATTGCAGCCCGCCGCGGATGGATTGTCGGCCTCGCCGGGGACGGCGAAGACGTGGCGGCCCTGTTCGAGCGCCTGCGCCGCAGTGATGAGCGAACCGCTGTTCACACCGGCCTCGACCACGAGCGTGCCGCAGGAGAGCCCCGCGATGATGCGGTTGCGCATCGGGAACGTGTGGCGCGTGGGGACGGTGGTCATGGGGAATTCGGAGATCACGGCGCCGCCGGTGCGGATGATCGCACGGGCGAGGTCGAGATTTTCGACGGGATGAAGTTTCGCAAGGCCTCCGCCGAGCACGGCGACGGTCTTGCCGCCCGCGTCGACCGTGGCCTGGTGGACGATGGTGTCGATCCCGACCGCGAGGCCGCTGATCGTGGTCCAGCCGCCGAACGCCGCAGCTTCGGCGAGATGACGCGCCATCCGCGCGCCGTAGTTCGAGGCGTTTCGGGTGCCGACCATGGAGAGCGAGCGCGTGGAGAGATCGGGCGGAAGCGCGCCGCGAATGTAAATGCAGAGCGGGGCGTCGCGGAGTTCCCGGAGCGCGGCGGGGTATTCGTCGTCGGTGCGGCAGAGGATGGTCACGCCGCCGTTGCGGGCGATCTCGAGTTCGCGGTCGAGTTCGACGTGGTCGCGCCAGGAGAGGATGCGGTCGGCGAGGTTTTCGCTGATGCCGCGGATGCGGGAAAGCGATGCGGCGTCGGATTCGAAGATGGCGGAGACGGAGCCGCAGAATTCGATGAGGGCATTGGCGCGGGAGCCGCCGATGCCGCTCAGCATGTTCAGAACGATGCAGCCGTCATGGTCATTCACAGACGGTCTCCCAGACGGCGCGGAGTTCGGAGCGCGGCACGTCGGTGCGGACTTCGGCCCTGCCGATGGCGAGCGGGAGCACGATGCGCGGCACGCCGGAAACGGCTTTTTTGTCGGAGGCCATGGCGGCCAGCAGGTCGTCGGGCGCGCAGCCGGAGACCGTGACCGGGAGCCGGAACATGCGGAGAAGCGCGGCAATCTTCTGCGCGGAATCGGCGTCCAGAAGTCCGAGTCGGACAGAGAGCTGCGCCGCGGCAGCAGTCCCGACGGCAACGGCTTCGCCGTGTTCGAGACCGCGGTAATCCTGCACCTTTTCAATGGCGTGGCCGAAAGTGTGGCCGAGATTCAGAAGCATGCGTTCGCCCTGTTCGCGTTCGTCGCGGGAGACGACGGCGGCCTTCAGCGCGCAGGAACGCGCCACGAGCGCGGCGAGGCGGTCGAGATCGCGGAACAGCGCATCGCCGGCGGATTCGAGTTCGTCGAAGAGGCCGCGGTCGAAGAGCACGGCGTGTTTGATGAGCTCGGCGAAACCGTTCGACATCTCGCGGACGGGGAGCGTGGCGAGGAAAGCGGCGTCCATGAGGACGGCTTTCGGCTGGTAGAACGTGCCGACGAGGTTCTTTCCCTCGGGCAGGTCCACGCCGGTCTTGCCGCCGACGCCGGAATCGATCATCGCGAGGAGGGAAGTCGGAACCTGGACGCAGCGGATGCCGCGCATGTAGATGGACGCGGCAAACGCGGCCATGTCGCCGGTCACGCCTCCGCCGAGTCCGGCGATCAGGGAACCGCGGTCGAGGCCCGCGCGTGCGGCGTCGCGGCAGACGTCGCCGATGACGCCGAGGTGTTTGCTGGTCTCTCCGGCCGGGAAAACGGAGACGGCGACGTCAGCTGCCCCGGCGTCCAGCAGAGCGCGGCGGAGCGTCCCGCCGCAGAGCGGGAAAACGTTGGAGTCGGAAACGATCAGGACCTTGACGCCGCGGACGAACGGCGCGAGAAGCTCCACGGCCTTTCCGGAGGCGAAAAGCCCCTTCGCGACCGAGATGTCGTAGGAACGGTCCCCGAGGCTGACGTGCACGGTTTCCATAGTCAGGCGGGGGCTCCTGCCGCGGCCAGAAGTTCGGCGTAGGAGGCGCGGCCGTCGTACAGGGCCTTGCCGATGATGACGCCCTCGAGGTTGGGACGGCCGAGGGAAGCGAGCGCCTTGACGTCGGCGGGCGAACTCACGCCGCCGGAGGCGATGATCCTGCAGTCGGGGAGCTGTTCGCAGAGGGAGCGCATGAACGGGAGATTCGGGCCCTTCAGCGCGCCGTCGGTGGCGATGTCGGTGAAGATGAAGCGTTCGACCCCGAAGAGGAAGAGGGTCCTGGCGAGGGCGGAGGCTTCGACTTCGGAGGTCTCGAGCCAGCCGCGTGTGGCGACTTTGCCGCCGCGGGCATCGATCCCAGCCACGATCTTCTCGGGACCGAAGGCGTTGATGAAGTCCTCAGCGCTGTTCGGATTGTCGCAGACGGCGGTGCCGAGGATCACGCGGGAAACGCCGAGGTCGAAGGCGCGTTTCGCGTCGTCGACGGTGCGGATGCCGCCGCCGAGCTCGCAGGGGATGGAGACGCGGGCGCAAATGCTGCGGATGGCGTCGGAATTGGTCACGGCGCCGGATTTCGCCCCGTCGAGGTCGACGAGGTGGATCAGCGGCGCACCGGCGCGCTCCCAGACGGACGCCTGGTCGGCGGGCGTGGCTTCGTAGACGGTCTCCTGCGCATAGTCGCCCTGGAAAAGGCGGACGCAGTTGCCGTGCAGCAGGTCAATCGCGGGAAACAATTTCATGATTGGGAAACTCCTTTGCAGAGGGCCGAGAATCCGCGCAGGATCGTCAGCCCGTTTTCCTGACTTTTCTCCGGGTGGAACTGCGTGGCGGCCAGATTGCCGCGGGACACAGCGCAGGAGAAATCGCATATATAATCCGTCCGTCCGGCAATCACGGAATCATCCGCCGGGACGACGTAGAAAGAATGCACGAAATAGAACCATTCGGGCTTGGTGAAAGAGGCAAAACACGGGTGTTTAGAGGAGAACGAGACCGTATTCCAGCCCATGTGCGGGACTTTCTCGGTCTCGGAGACGAATTTCCGGCACTCGCCCTTCAGGATGCCGAGACCGGGCACGCCGGGAGCCTCCTCGCTGGATTCGAAGAGCATCTGGAGCCCCAGGCAAATCCCGAGAAACGGCTTGTCCGCGGCCGTCCAGTCGCGCAGGAACCCGGTAAAACCGGCCCGGTCGAGATTCCGCATCGCGTCGTGGAAATTGCCCACGCCGGGCAGGACCACACCGGCGGCTCCGGCGGCCTCCGCGGGGGAACGGACGATCTTCGCATCCGCTCCGGCAAAAAGCAGGGCTCGCTCCACGTTGCGGAGGTTGCCCATGTCATAATCGATAATCGCAATCAGCGCCATAGAGGGTCTATCCTTCCAAAAAACTAAAACACAATAATATACGCCTTTTTCGTAAAAAAGCAAGCTCAATGAGGGGTCCGCACCTCAAAGAATCCCTCCGGAACCGGTCGTGGATCGTCCGCATGGACCAGTTCCAGCCGCATCACGGCCTCCGCCGGAAACGCTTTCGCATTGTAAACCGTGCGCCCGTAATCGCGGTGGAAATCGACCGCAAGACCATAGCGGTCAGGGGGAAGGCCCGGGAACGAAAACGAGAACGTCAGGTCATCCGGCACGGGGAGCGGCCCGATCCGGACCGGGAGATACGGCAGGGGATGCAATTCATCGGGGGCGGCGGTCAGCCGGAACAGTTTGCCGTTGCAGACTGCGGAGAATTCGCCGGGAGACTCCATGCAGAAGACCGCGGTGATGTAGGCTTCGGAATAATCATGCGGGTCGATGTCTCTGGTGGAGAACGACTTGGAAACGGTCGTCGCGGCGTCGAGTTTCGCCGCCATCCACGGGGAAAGATACTCCGGGCCGTTGTCGAACTCCTGGAACGTCGCGGCGGTCTTCAGCCGGACGCCGTCGGGCCGTGCCGCACGCATCAGGGGCGCTTCGTAATACTCGCGGTACATCGGATAGAAGAGCCAGACGAAATACGCCCCGACGAGAAGAGCGGGGACGCAGTGCAGCAGCAGACGGCGCGCATTTTTCCGCCACGCAAGCGCCGTCATCACGAGGTCGGAGAGGAACACCCCTGCGGCGACCGCGAAGAGCGGGATCGCCGGGACCCGGAACCGCGCCAGCACGTAAAACGCCATGGTGGCGAAGGCGTAAAGGAAGATGAAAAGATACAACAGGAGTTCGCCGGGACGCTCTTTCAGGCGGGTGAAATTCAGGAAGAACCCGGCCAGCGCCAGCGCGACGATCAGACCGGTCGGGATCAGGCCGAACATCCGGAAGATGTAGCTGTCGCGGGCATTGTACCCCAGCTGGATGTTGTTCGGGATCTCGTGCGAATCGAAGAAGAGGAAGAACTTCTCGACCTGAAGCACGATGAACGCAAAGGGCTCGGCCCGGAACCAGTCCCACATGCGGAGCGGGATGGAGCGTTCGGAGACGTGTTCCATCCATTCGTCGTAGGTGGGCGGATAGGGGACCGGGAGACCGCCCGGGGGCGATTCGGGGTTGTTGCCGAGCGTGAGGACGGCGGGTCCGGCGGTCGACGGACCGGACAGGGAATGTGTCGCGCGGGTATTATGGACGGCGAAAGGCATCTGGGGCAGGATGACTGCGGCCAGACACAGAACCGCCGCCAGAACGGCCTTTCCGCGCGTCGGAAAGCGTTTCTGACGCAGGGCAACGACGAATGCAAACACGACACAGGGTAGGAAACACCAGGCGTTGCCGCGCGAGAGGATCGCAAACGACAGGGAGAGGCCCGCCAGCGCGAAGAAGCGCAGCCGCCCGGTCTGCATGCCCCGGAGCGTGAAATAAAACAGCATCGAGAACCACATCGCCTGCTGGATTTCGATGAGCGCGAAGGGGACGTAGAAAAACAGCATCGTGGAGAACGCGCACAAATACGCCGCGACCAGCCCGGCGAAAAGCGTGCTGAGCATCGCGGCGGAAAGTCCGGCGCACCAGACGATCACGCCTGCGCAGAGGGATTGCGCGATGGCCGGGCCGAGGTATTCGGAATAGGTCAGCAGCTTCACCGCCGGGAGAAACACCGCGTAGTAAAACGGCTGGTACACGAATTCCGCCGGCCATTGACCGTTCAGGATCGCGCGGGAGAGCGCGTGGTAGGTGGCCATGTCCGTCACGTCCGGCGGAGCGTAGGCGAAGGGATCGGTGGCAACGACCTGCAGGGACATCAGGATGCGCAGGAGGACCGTGACGACGACGATCGCCAGCAGGACCAGATGGAACTTGAGGGCGACGGCCTTGCGTTTGAAATCCGGCGCGGTGGCGGATTCCGGCGCGGGGGCCGGGGTCTCCGCCGTGGTTGACGGGGCGGGATCGTTCACTTGCCGACTCCTTCATCACGGAGCTTCACGAGCGTGCGGCAGAGTTCGAGGTCGGGCCGGTAGGTGATCTTCGGATTCGGGAACTCATGTTCGACCGGGAAGACCGGGACCGGGGCGAAACGCTCCATGACCTGCGCGTCGTCGGTGAAGACTTCACCGGAATCGGCGGCTTTGCGATAGGCTTCGAGCAGATCGGAAAAACGGAAGACCTGCGGGGTCTCCGCAGTCCGCAGACCGTCGCGCGGGACGGTCTCGCCGAGGAACCCGTCGGGCGTGATGCGTTTGACCGTCTCGGCGACCTTGCGGCAGGCCATGGCGCCTCCGTGGGTCCTGGCGGCGGCAAGGCAGTCGAGCAGGAGCTCCGGGGTCAGCATCGGACGGCCGGCATCGTGGATCGCGGCCAGCCGGAACCGGGTCTCGCCGAGTTTGGCGGCGGCCTCCAGGGCATTCAGGACGGACAGCGTCCGCGTGGCTCCGCCGTGGGCGAAATGAAGCGGGATCTCCGGCAGGAATCGAGCGGAAAGCGAACGGAATTCGTCCTCGGAAGCGGCCGGGACGGACAGCAGGATGGAGCCGGGCGCGAGGACCGAAGCAGCGTTGCGGACCGCGTGCAGAAAGACCGGGAGTCCGTCGAGGTCGGCGAAAAGCTTGGAACCGCCGCCGAAACGGGTGGAGGAGCCACCCGCGGCAAGAATCAGAATCGTGTCGGTGACAGGCGTCATGGAAACCTCCTCGCGGTCAACGCTGAACGGGATATTTGGCGGAACGGTGAACCGCGACGTCCAAGACCGCTTTCACGCGCGCCAGAGGTTCGCGGATCATCGAGAAAAGCAGCTGGTCGGGCGTGGCCCCGGGCGGCAGGCCGGCGGCGAAGGCGATGGTGCGGACGCCGTAACGGTCGGCCAGGAAAAGGGCGCGTTCGCAGTGGTCGCGCTGGGACACCGTGATGAAGTCGTCGTACCCGAAGACGTCGCGCATCCGCAGGAGGGAATCGAGCGTGCGAAGCCCCTTGCCGTCGCCGACGATGTCGTCCTCCGGCACGCCGAGCTCCACGAGCATGCGGGTCATGGAGGCGATTTCGTCGTAGAATTTCTCGGGACGTGTCGCCCCGGAAACGACGAGTTTGCGGACTTTCCCCGCATGATACAGCTCCGCGGCCGCCTTGATGCGTCCGGGCAGATACGGACTCGGACGCCCATTGGAAAACTCGGGGGCGCCGAGCACCATGCCGACCTCGCGCGCAGGGATGTCCTGCACGGAGGCGTAGAGTTCGGACGCGGAGGCGCGGACAAGCCAGGCGGCAGTCAGGACCGCCTCCAGCGCGGCAATCAGGGCGACCGCCGCCCAGAAGATGAAAATGATCCGGGAACGGCGGGAAAGACTCATACCGGTTTCAGATTATACTTGCCGGCCATGCGTTCGAGCGCGGCGATCTGCTTCTCGCTGAGGACTTTTCCGGCGGCGTGCTGTTTCGCGAGCGAGGCGATGAAGTCGCGGTCGCTGAAGGTGCGTCCGCGGCGTACGGTCGGCTCGTTCCAGCTCTCGAACGAACGGAAGGCGTTGAGCAGGGAGTCGATCTGGGCCTTGGCGGCTGGGTTCGGCGGCGGGACCGGAGCGGCAGCGGCGAGACCGTTCTCCGGGAACTGTCCCGGATACTTGCGGATCACGCGGAGCAGCGCGGCGATCTGTTTGGCGCTGAGGGTCTTCCCGGAGGCGTACTGTTTGCGGAGGGACTCGACGAACGAAGCATCGTCGTACACGCGGCCGCGGATGCGCTCGGGCTTGTTCCACTTGACCTTTTCGGCGGCCTGGAAGACCGCGTCGAGGCGGGGATCGGCGTCGGGTTTCTGCACGGCGGCTTCCTGTTCGGCGCGGCGTTCCTTGATGGCTTCAAGTCTGGCGCTGAGCTTGTCGGCAGCGGCGTTGAGTTCCTGTTCGAACCCGTATCTCCGCACGGCCTCTTCGATGCCGGGGAGACGGGAACGATACTTGGCCGCGATGGAGAGCAGGGCGTTCCACTGCTTCACGGTGACCGGGACGCCGGATTTCTTCTTGGCGACGACGGAATTGAAGAACGTCTTCTCGTTGAACGGGCGCTTCACGCCGGGCTGCGGCACGGGCTTCTCCCAATCCTGGAAATCGGAGAGGATGCGGATGAGCGCGGCAGCCTTGTCGTCGGCCGGGGCGTCGGCGAACTTGGCCTGACGGAGCCAGCCGGAGAAAACGCCGTAGAAATCGCGGAGCATGGCGGTCCATTCGACCTCGCCGTCCTCGACGTTGTCGAGCTTCTTTTCCATATCGGCGGTGAAACCGACCTGGAAGAGCTCGGGGAGGGACTGCACGAGATAGTCGTTGACGCGGAATCCGAGGTCGGTCGGGATGAGCTTGCCCTTCTCACGCGTGACGTACTTGCGCACCTGGATGGTGTTCACGATCGTGGCGTACGTGGACGGACGGCCGATGCCGTTGGATTCGAGCTCCTTGATGAGCGTGGCTTCGGAATAGCGCGGGGCAGGCTCGGTGAATTTCTGCTCGGGCTTGCAGCCGGAAAGCGAGCAGGTGGAACCGGGACGGAGCAGGCCGAGGAGTTCGGGATCGGGCGCGGAGTCGTCCTGATCGTCCTCGGGCGTGTGGGTCTCGTCCTTGATGTTGTAAACCGCGAGGAAGCCTGGGAAACGGGTCACGGTCGCGGAGGCGCGGAACGAGAAAACGTGGGCGGCCGGAGCCGGATTTTCGACGACGACGGTCGTGGTCTCGAGCAGGGCCGGATTCATCTGGCACGCCACGAAACGCCGCCAGATGAGCGTGTAGAGCTTCAGCTGGGCGGGATTCAGGTAGGGACGGAGCATGTCCGGGGTCAGGTTGACGTCCGTCGGACGGATCGCTTCGTGCGCGGCCTGGGCGTTGGCTTTGGTCTTGTAGAAGTTGGGCTTCGGCGGGACATAATCCGCGCCGAACGTCTTCGCGATGTAGTCGCGGCAGGCCGCCTGCGCTTCGGCGGCGATGTTCACGGCGTCGGTTCTCATGTAGGTGATGAGGCCGACGGGGCCGTTCGCGAGCGTGATGCCTTCATAGAGCTGCTGGGCCGTCTGCATGGTCTGGTTCGCCGTGAAGCCCATGGCGGAGCTGGCCGCCTGCTGCAGGGTGCTGGTGATGAACGGCGGGGGCGCGAATTTGCGGCGGGGAGCAGTCTCGAGATCGGCGATGCGCCAGGCCGTGGCGGAGTCGATCAGGGCGCGAAGTTCCTGGGCCTGCTTCTCGTCGGGCACGTCGATGGTCTGACCATCGATCTTCGCGAGCTTGGCGCGGAACGAACGGCCGGGGATGGCGTCAGGATTGAACAGCGCTTCAAACACCCAGTATTCTTTCGGGATGAACGCGAGTATCTCGCGTTCGCGCTCGCAGACCAGACGGAGCGCCACGGACTGCACGCGGCCGGCACTGATGCCGCGTTCGATGCGGGACCAGAGCAGCGGGCTGATCTGGTAGCCGACGATGCGGTCCAGCACGCGACGCGCCTGCTGGGCGTCCACGCGGTTCATGTCGATCGTGCCGGGCGCTTCGAACGCGCGTGTGATCGCGCCGCGGGTGATCTCGTGGAAGGACACGCGGTGGAACTTGGCGTTCTTGTTGATCCTGCGGAGGACTTCCTGCAGATGCCAGGCGATGGCTTCCCCTTCGCGGTCAGGGTCCGACGCCAGATAGATGTCCTGGGCGTTCTTCGCGGCGGTCTTGAGTTCGCCGAGATTGTGGCCGCGGGCCTTGCTCTCCTCGTACTGAGGAGCGAAATCGTGCTCGATATCCACGCCGAAGGAATTCTCGGGGAGGTCGCGGATGTGCCCCATGGAGGCCTTGATGATGTATTCGGGAGGAAGAATGCGCCCGATGGTGCGTGCTTTTGCGGGAGACTCCACGATAACCAGTTGTTTGCTCATGCTGTCTTAACTCCAAGTATGATGCGGCAAGCCGTGCCGCGATCCGGACGGACCGCGCGAAAATGCCGGGTTCTGTTCTGTATGTCGTTTAAATAATATAACGACTCCCCCCGCGATTGTCAAGCGGGAAATCGAAAAGGGCACTATTTTAATAGGAGCGTCAGGACGCACGCGGCATACAGGCTCGCCCGCATACATAAGCGCATGTGCACGAGAGCATGACGAACCATCACGGGGTGTGCCGCGAAGAACAGCAGCTATCCCCAAACGTCAACGCCGCTCATCCGCGCCCTGCAGGACATGAGCCGCCAATCCCCGCAGGCCGTACGCAAAGCCAAACCAAAGCATGAAAAAGGAGTAACAAAACGCCTTACTCACACACGAGCCGTGATCGTCTGAGTCAGAAATAGTTCCTCGCGTGCCAAGGGGCGTCCGGGGCAGAAAAAACTCCTCGCATGCACACGCGCAAGGTACACTAAAAAGTACCTTGTTTTTAGTGTACCTTGTGGTTCTGGCCTGAACTCGACAGATTCTTGCCGGGGCAACCAGTCCTGATCTCACACGTTCTGTCCCCGATCAGGTTTGTGCCATGCTTCTTTGTGTTCCGGGGTAATATGCCGAACTGTCAGAATACGACTCCTCGCGGGTTTACGCACCAGGGCCGTCTGAGGCAGAAAAAGCTCCTCACGCGCACACATGCAAGGTACACTAAAAAGTACCTTGTTTTTAGTGTACCTTGAAATAAAAGACCTTGGACACAAACAAACGATATCTCTTCATCTCGCCTTCCTCCGGGCTTCCGGCCTGCATTTCCAGTAGCAGTTCGCAGGATTTCAAAGTCTTATGCAACATGCGGGCTGAAATATGGCCTTAAATATGGCCTTAAATACGGCGTTAAAATGCGATTCCCGCGCATACGCGCAAGGTACACTAAAAAGTACCTTGTTTTTAGTGTACCTTGATGTATAAGCCTTGATAACAGAGTTTGGAGCAAAGGATTTGGCCGGTCACGGCAGACGGAGGCACAGTGTTTGGCGGAAGAAAGGATTGACCGGTCACGGCAGGCGCAGACACAGTGTCTGGCGGAAGGAAGGATTGGCCGGTCAGAGCAGACGGAGGCACAAAGTCTGGCGGAAGGAAGGATTGGCCGGTCACGGCAGACGGAGACACAGTGTCTGGCGGAAGAAGAGGCCGAGCAGGACGGAACAGAGCGCAAGCCAGCAGAACCAGGGATAGAGTTCGCGCCAGTTGACGACGACGGGCTGTTCCACGCTGGTCTTTTCGAGCTTGTTGATCTCGTTCATGGCCTGGGCCATGCCCTTTGCGTCGGCGGCTCTGTAGTAACGCCCGCCTGTCATGTCGGCGAGTTCCTTCAGGAGCGTCTCGTCGAACTCGTTCGGGTAGGTCTGGAATCCGACGCCGCCGAAAAGGGTGGAGACGGGGATCCTGGCGAGGCTGGAACCGATGCCGACGGTGTAGATGGTGATGTCGAACGTGTCGGCGAGCTTGCCCGCGTCGCGTGGCGTGATCTGGCCGTTGACGGTGTTCGAGCCGTCGGTGAAGAGGACCAGGATGCGGCTTTTCGCCTCGGAATCCTTCAGGCGTTTGACCGCGCTGGCGATCGGGGAAGCGATGCCTGTGCCGTCGCCGATCTGCCCGACTGAGAGGCGTTCGAGGTTCGCCAGCAGGAACGCATGGTCGAGCGTGGGCGGGCACATCACATAGGGAAGACTGGCGAACGCGATGAGCCCGATGCGGTCGTTGGGGCGTTCCTCGATGAAACGGGCGATCTCGATCTTGGCGGTGTCGATGCGGTTTTTCAGCGATCCCCGCTGGATCAGCGTGGCGACTTGCGCGTCGGACACGGTGGACGGCGCGTCGATGGCGGACATGCTGGGCGAGAGGTCGACTGCGATCATGATGTCGATGCCGTCGGCCTTCGAACGTATCTCCTCGATGCCCTCGCGGGGCTGCGCGACGGCGACGATCATGGCGGCTCCGCCGATGGCAAACAGCACGAACGGAATGAGTTTCCGCCAGTTCACGCGGCGCGCACCGCCCGCAGCACGACGGAACGGGGCAAGGCCGGGGACACGGATGGACGGCGCGCGCAACGTCCAGCCCATGAAGAGGATGGCGGCATACGGGATGAAGAGGAGAAGCAGCCAGGGATATTCGAGTTTCATTTGCGGCCTCCGGAGTTGGAAGAAAGCGCGGATTCGTCCGGGATGGTGCCGGAAATGAGCTCCTCGGCCTTCACGGACGCCTTGTCGAAGAGTCCGGGATCGGCGGGGAGGCGCGCGAATTTGACCATGTCGGCGGAAGCCAGGAACGAACGCAGGAACTTGCGGTCCTTTTCCTCCAGCAGAGAGTCGTTTCGCTCCAGATCGGCAAGGAATTCCGCAGTGGTCTGGCGTTCGGCGCGAAGCTGGAATCTGGCCTCGAGGTAACGCCGGACGACGTCCGTGAGGTCGGCGACGGCGAGTTCCGGGGAAGCCTTTCCGTTCGCGACGAGGTCGCGGAGCGCACGGATGGCCTCAATGGCGCGTTCCCAGATGGGCACGGCGTGTTTGGCAGCCTCGCGTTTTTTGCGCGAGAGGAGCGCCCATACGGCGAGGGCGATCAGGATGACGACGGTCGCAATGACCGCCGCAGTCAGGATGGACACCCGGCGGTCATTCACGTCGATCCTGGGCGCGAGGGAAAGATCGGCTCCGGTATCGTCGAGCGGCAGAGCGACGTCGGCAATCTTGAGTTCGGGGAGCGGGGTCTCAATGCTTTTTCCAGCGAAAAATTCGGCAAAGACGGAGCCGCCGCCGGATTCGCCGCTGCGGTAGGCCTGAAGCGGAACCATGAGGGTCCAGTCGAAATAGCCCCAGCGCACGCCGGTCCTGCGGATCACGGGGTCGGCGGTCAGCTGGAGGTTCTTGCCGGGTTCCGCGGCCGCGACTTTGAAGGAATCGGACCAGGGCAGGCGGTATTTCAGAACGGCGGCGAAATGCGTCCCGATGGCGGGTTCGGCATCCGGGGAACCGTCCTGAACATAAACGGGTTCGGCGATGAGGACGGGGTCCTCCGCGTCTTCGGCGGCCATGTGCCAGCGGACGGCGACGGCCACGCCGAACGCGATCAGGAGGAGCAGGATCCCGCCGAGGATCAGGGGGAGCCTGCGGAACCAGGTCCTTTCTATGAGACGTTTGGGGATCATGCGCGTCAACCTCTGGATTTGCGTTTGCCTCTGGCCTGGAAGAAGCCCATGAGGGGTTTGACGATTTCGCCGGCGCAGGGAAGTTCGATGAGGTCGACCTTGGCGTGACGGCAGTTTTCGGCGAGCTGCTTGTCGAAGAGTTCCTGGGCGGCGGCGTAACGCGTCGCGGCGAGACGGCTGCCGGGGAACGAGAAGGATGCACCGGTCTCGGCGTCCTCCAGTTCCAGCGCAGCGGCGGACGGGAGGGCGTTTTCGAGGTTGTCGACCACGCGGATGGCGGCGAGGTCGTGCCTGCGGTTCAGGATGCGGAGCGGTTTCCAGAAATCGCCCTGATCCATGAAGTCGCTGATGAGGAAGATCACGGATTTTTTCTTCAGGGTCCGGCTGAGGGATTCGAGCGCAGCGGCGATGTCGGTGCCGCGTCCGCGCGGCCGGGTGGCCACGAGGTCGCGGATCACGCGCATCACGTGGGCCCTGCCGGAGCGGGGCGGGATGTAGGATTCGATCCGGTCGGAGAAGAGCAGCAGGCCGACCTTGTCGTTGTTGCGGATGGCGCTGAACGCGAGCAGGGCGGCGGTCTCGGCCATTTTGGCACGTTTGTCGTCCTCGGAGGACCCGAAAAGCGTGGAGGCGGAGATGTCGACGGCGATGATGACGGTGAGCTCGCGTTCCTCGACGTATTTCTTGATGTGCGCGACGCCGGTGCGCGCCGTGACGTTCCAGTCGATGTCGCGGACGTCGTCGCCCTCGGTGTACGTGCGGACCTCGCTGAACTCGATTCCGCGGCCGCGGTAGACGCTGCGGTAGGCTCCGCCGGTCATCTCCTCGACGACTTTGCGGGTCTTGATTTCAATTTTCCTGACTCTGGCAAGCAGGTCTCTTGTGAGCATGGATCGGTACCTCGTTCAAACGTAAGCGAACAGGCGGGAACCTCATAACGAGGGGCGTTTACGGCGTGCGGAGTTCGTTGAGGATGCGTTCGATGACGCTGTCGGCGTCGAGCCCTTCGGCTTCGGCCTCGTAGCTCAGGATCAGGCGGTGGCGCAGCACGTCTGGCGCGAGGTTCTTCACGTCCTGCGGGATCACGTACGCCCTGCCCTCGAGGAAGGCGGCGCCCTTGGCGGCGAGCGCGAGCGCGATGCCTGCACGGGGAGACGCGCCGAACTGGATGAGCTCGGCCAGGTCGCCCAGCTTGACGCCGTTCTGGCGGCCGGAGAGCTCGGCGTGGCGTTTCGGACGCGTGGCGATCACGATGTCGAGGATGTATTCGAGAATCTTCTCGTCCATGTAGACTTTGTCGACCCAGTTGCGCGCGTTCTCGATGTCGGAGAGCTTCGCGACGGCCATGGCGGAGAGGTTCGTTTCCGGGTGTGCCATGCGGTCGATGACGGAGCGCTCAGCCTCGCGCGTGGGATAATCGACTTTCAGCTTGAACATGAAACGGTCGACCTGAGCCTCGGGAAGCGGATAGGTGCCTTCCTGTTCGATCGGGTTCTGCGTGGCGAGAACGAGGAACGGCGAGGGCATGGGGATGGTCTCGCCGGAAATGGTGGCCTGGCGTTCCTGCATGCACTCGAGCAGGGCGCTCTGGACTTTCGAGGGGGCGCGGTTGATTTCGTCGGCGAGCACGAGGTTCGCGAAGACGGGGCCCTTCTTGACGGAGAACGTGTGGTCGTTCTGATTGTAGATGGTGGTGCCGACGACGTCGGAGGGGAGAAGGTCCGGGGTGAACTGGATGCGCGAGAACGCGCCGTCCATGGCCTGCGCTACGGTCTTGACGAGCAGGGTCTTGGCCAGTCCGGGGACGCCCTCGAGCAGCAGATGGCCGTTCGCGATGAGCGAGAGCAGCACGCGGTCGACGAGCTGTTCCTGACCGGCGACGATGCGTCCGATCTCGGTGCGGAGGGGGCGGACGAATGCCGAAGCATCCGAAATCCTGCTCTGCAGTTCCTGAAGTTCTTCCTGTCTCATACCAGAAAATCTCCTCGAAAAAGTCGGTGGTGAATGAAATGCTGTATCGTGCGGGGCCGGAGTCCGCGGGAAACCGGTCGTTTCGCAACCGGGAGACTCCAACTGTCCGCTATAGACACCGGGATCCGGGAAAAGTTCCACGAATCACCCGGACAACGTCAAAAAAACGCCGAAACGAGGCGAAAACGAGGTGCATCAATCCGACGCAAGGCGGATGACCGCGGAAAACGCGCCATCGTGCACAGCGGAGGGGAAGAGGGTGCGTTCGCGCACGAGGGAGAGCGCGGGGTATTCCGAAAGAAGAAGCTGCACGCGCCCGAGATTCTCCTCCGGCTCGAGGCTGCAGGTGGAGTAGAGCAGGACGCCTCCGGGACGGAGCAGCGCAACAGCGCTCTTCAGGATCGCGTGCTGCAGGACCGCGAGCTCGGAAAGGCGAGTTTTGGAGAACCGCCACGGGACGTCGGGACGACGGCGGATCACGCCGGTATTCGAGCAGGGGACGTCCGCGAGGATGAAATCGAACGACTGCGGCGGGAGCGGGAGTTCGCGGGCGTCTGCGACAAGCGTTTTCGCCTTCACTCCGGCGCGGCGGAGATTGACATTCAGCGTGGAAACGCGGTTTCTGGAACGATCCGCCGCCGTGATGGATGCGCGGGGCGCGGCGAGCTCGGAGAGCATGATGGTCTTCCCGCCGGGGGCGGCGCAGAGGTCGAGGAGCGCGCCGGAGGGCTTGAAATCAAGAAGGTCGAGGCCCATCGAGGTCGCCGGGTCCTGCACGTAGATGGAGCCGTCCAACACGAGGGGATCGGAGAAGAGCCCGGCGGTGTTCTTCAGCGTGAAGAACCGGAAGTCTCCGACGTCGAAGTCGGGTTCGAACGGAGTCGGATCGTACGGTGCCAGCAGGGAAGCATCGACGCCGGGACGAAGCCGGACGGAGATCGGGGGATTCGAGGCGAACTGACCGAGAATGGCCGCGGCCTGTTCCGCGCCGTAGGCCTTCGTCCAGCGTTCGCGCAGGAGCGGCGGGCAGTCGGCGGGGATTCTGGTCCTGTCGATGGAGTCGTCGCGGACATACGAACGAAGGATGGCGTTCACGAACGCTCCGCCGCCGGGACCGCGCAGTTTCTTGGCGGTGTCGACGGCGATGTTCACGGCGGACTGCCAGGGGAGTCCGGTCTGGAAGAAGACCTGGGCGGCCGCGAGGGAGACCAGGAGGCGCATCTGCTGGTTGACCTTGCCCCTCCGTGCGTGTTTGATGAGGAGGGAATCGAGGAAATGCTTGTGGCGGAAGTATTCGAAGAGGAGCGAGGCGACGGCGGCCTTCGCCGGGAAATCGCCGGAACGGAGGTCATCAAGGCAGTCGTCGAGGGAGACGCCGTCATTTTCCCATGCGGTGAGGGCGGAGAGAGCGTGTTCGAGGACGCCCTCGGAAATGCGCGAGGTCTTCAACGGATTGCCTTTCTGTCGGTTTCTGGGTGAAAACGCGTTGCCGCGAACGGGAAACGGCGCGGATGCGAATTCAATAATATAGCATGAAAACGGGGGGATTGCAACCGGGACGGTGGAAAAAGGGACGGCGACGGGTCATTCGCCGGACGGGGTCGCGCGGGAGACGACGCCGAACGGGGCATCCTGGACTGTAACGGACGGATCGGAGAGGGCTGAGGGGCGGTCGGACGAGGGGCGGCGTTCCGCCGGTTCAAAGAGGCGGCGGAAAACGGGCTCGAGTTCGGGGGCGGAGCCAGGCGAACCGGAGAGGGCGGATTCCCAGTCCGTGAGACGGGATTCGAAGAGCGTCCGAAGCCACGACCCGGCCGGGAGCGCGCGGAAGGAGTCGCGGAGCGCGGCGAATTCGCGGAGGACGGAGTCCGGGATGGGACCAGGTTCAAGCGAAGCGGGATCGAGGTCGTAGAGCGCGCGGACGAGTCGACCGAGATGGACGCGGGCGATCTCCTCGGCGGAGAAATAGACGTGCGGCGGATTCGGGTCGCGCCGGGAAAGGACCGAGAGGCAGTAGGCGGACGCGGCCGGGGGCGGGACTCCGGCGAGGGACGCGGCGGAACGCAGATGGTCGCTCATGTCGGCGGACGAGGATACGGCCGAGGGAACCGCGTCCAGGAACTGGTAGAGGGCGGAGGTCCAGGCTGCGGCATAGCGGGCGTCGAGCGGGAGATTGAAGTCGGAAAAGGCCAGACCGGCGTCGAAGACGGGTTCCGCGTAGAACGACTCGGTGAGGAACGGGAAGTTTTCCGGCGGGAGGTCGCCGTAGAGGATCGAGAGCGAGGGTGCGGCGTCCAGAATCCTGCGGAGTTCCACGAAACGGGGGAGGAAGACGAGCGCGCAGAAGGAGCTCATCAGGAAGAACAGGATCAGCAGGAGCGGAAGCCGCGAGGAACGGAGGAAACGGGGGCCGCGTCCGGCGTGCGCGGAGGAGACGCGCAGGACTTTGCGGGGTTTGTCCGCCGGAGCTGATTTCGGAGCGGCGGCGAGACGCATGATGGAACGCAGCGCATCGTTGATGCGGGAGGAAATCTGGCTGTACGGAGGACGTTCGCGGGGGTCGCGGTTCATCATGTCCATCACGAGCGAGGAGATCGCCGGGATGAGTTCGGGGCGGAGCCGGTCAGGCGGGACCGGGTCGGACTCCGCGCGCATGCGGACAAGCCGTTTCACGTCGTCGTCGCGGAACGGCAGCGTGCCGGTCAGGAGGTGGTAGAACGACGCGCCGAGGCTGTAGACGTCGCCCTCGGGCCCCTCGACTCCGGTGAGGACTTTCTCCGGGCTCACGTACTGGGGGCTGAGCCACATGGTGGAGTTGTCGGTGAACGCCGTGGAGGCGCTGCCGGAAATGACCTGGGAGAGACCGAAATCGGAAATCTTCACGTTCGACTCGAGGTCGAGGAGCATATTCGCGGGCTTCACGTCGTGATGCACCACGCGATTCTCGCGGGCACAATCGAGACCGTCGCTGACGTCGCGAATCCAGCGGCACGTCTCCATGATCGGGAGCCGGCCGTTCGCATCCTTCAGGCGGCGTTCGAGCGTGCCGCCGCCCATGTACTGCATCACGATGTAGGTCGCGCCGTCCCATTCGCCGCAGGAATAGATCGGCACGACCGAGGGATGGTTCACGGTGGCGGCGATCCGGGCCTCGTGCAGGAAGAGATCGGGGGAAACGCCGCGCTCCGCGAGGTCCGGGCGGAATATCTTGATGGCGACCTCGCGGTCGAGCGCCACGTCGAGCGCGCGGTACACGGTGGCCATGCCGCCCTTGCCCTCGGGTTCCTCCAGCAGATAGTTGTTGAACCACTTCGGGACGATGAGGGAGAGTCCGCAGGAGGGGCAGGCGACGCGGGAAAAAGGCGGCAACTCGGTCACGTCGAGCTTCTGTCCGCAACCGGGACAGGCGATCTTGATCTTGCGATTTCCCGAGGCGGCCATGACGAAATTCACTCCAGCCAGACGGTTTCAAGCGGTTCGAACTGCGAGGCGATCTCGAACGAGACGTCCGGGCGGTCGAGTTCGGCGAGGCGGGCGGTGGCGAGCGAGGCGACGATCTCCGGGTCGTTGCACTCCTGGCTCAGGTGCGCGAAAACGAGGTGCCGCGTATTCGGGGAGAGCAGGTCGGCGAGCGCCTCCATCGCGTCTGGATTGCCGAGGTGGCCCTGACGTCCGGCGATACGGCGTTTGAGCGTGATCGGGCGGGCGGATGCGCGGAGTTTCGCGGGATCGTAATTGGTCTCCAGGACCAGCATGGAACAGCCGGAGAGCTTCGATTTCACGAGGTTGGAGACGAACCCGAGGTCTGTGGCGAATCCGAGCTTGCAGTCGCCGACCGAGAACGTGAACGCGATGGCCGGGGTGTCGTGGGAGACCGTGAACGGTTCGATGTGAATGCCGCAGAGTTCGAGCGGGGAGCCGGGCGTGATGATGATCTTCGCACCCGGCATCCGGTTCGGGTGACGCGCGAGCTCGGAGACGGTCTCCGGGATGAAGCAGACCGGCACGCCGAGCCGGTTCGCGACCACGCGGCAGCCGCCGGTGTGGTCGGAGTGGTCGTGCGTGATGAGGATCGCGCGGATGGAACACGGGTCGACGTGGACGCGTTCCATGCGGCCGATCAGCTCCTTCGCGGAGAACCCGGCGTCGAGGAGCAGGTTGCCGTCCGGGCCGTGAATGACCGAGGCGTTGCCCTTGCTGCCGCTGCCGAGAATGGTGCAGCCGAATGCGTGGTGATGTCCGGAGGTTTGCGCGATCATGAGGGAAAAACCGGGGGTTCGGGGGTTGCCGTAACAAATTCTAAAATTACTATAGCAGATTTCAGAGGAAATACAACCCCCGGAGATACAAAAAGGGTGGCATACCCTCCACTGCGGCAGTGTCCGGCTACACCAAAACACGGGACCGTTTTATTGTCGGGCTGATCCGCGGATTACATGTTTCAGGACAGATTGCCGCCTCAGAGCAGGTTGTTCAGCAGGGGTTTGAGGAACTGGCCTGTGTAGGACTTCCTGCAGGCGGCGATCTCCTCGGGCGTGCCGGAAGCGATCAGGCGGCCGCCGGCGTCGCCGCCCTCGGG
>JAFYBD010000134.1 GCA_017540385.1 Lentisphaeria bacterium | reverse complement strand
TTCCGGCGGTTCCGCCGACTGAAACTGTAAGACATCCCTGAAAAAAGCCGCGTTCGACCACCAAAGAAGATTGAGTTCAAGGCAATAACCTCAAGGTACACTATAAACAAGGTACTTTATAGTGTACCTTGGCGTATGTGCGCGCGAAGCGCTTTTTTGATTCGTTTTTGCCAATAGTGCTCAGGATGGGGCGGAGACGTGATTCGGTGAGATGGTATGAGCGGAAACAGAACAGCTTCAGCCGTTAGCCGAACGGATCATGCCTGAGGTGATGTCAGAAACGCTTTTTGCCATTCTCCAAGTTCAAGGCAAAAACTCAAGGTACATGTGTCCGGCACGACATTCTACGTTCAAGGCAATAACCTCAAGGTACACTATAAACAAGGTACTTTATAGTGTACCTTGACGTATGTGCGCGCGAAGCGTTTTTTTGATTCGTTTTTGCGGGATTTTGTCCCGGAAACCGTTCGGCGGACGATCCTCCGCTCACACTTTCGGGAGTTTCTGGATGAAGCGGAATTGCGGTTTGCCGGGCGTGGTGGAGGCGTCCTTCCCGGACGAGGGGGTCTCCGGGTTCTTCTGCGACTGCGAGCTTCTGGGCGTGACCTTGCGGAGTTTCTGTTTCGCGGTTTCGAGTTCGGTCCGGAGCCGTGCGATTTCGCGTTCCTGTGCGCGGGTTCGGTCGATCAGGTCGGACACCATGTGCTGGCGGTTGCTGCACGGGTACTTGAACATGCCTGTTTCCGCGAGGAAATCGTAGACGATCCCGCTGCCCCAGTGTTCCTGGGCGGTCATGATGATCTCGCGGGTGAGGGCGGGGATCGTGAGCATCTTGCCGATCATGTCGCAGCAAAGGGTATTGCGCATGGCCTCCAGCACGGACACGTGGGTCTCGTATTGGTTCCGGTCGCGCAGGAATTTCTCGAGGCGCGGGAAGATGCCGCTGGCCTCGCAGAGCTCCTTGAACTGTTCCGCGTCGGGCCGTTTGGTGGAGACGCCCCCGCCCATGTGGTAGCGGTAGAACGGGCCGTCCTTGACACTGCGGAACGATTCGGCGAAATACAGCAGGAAAAACGTCAGGTACTGGTCGGTGTAGTGCTGCAGCCGGATGTCCGGCATGTTTTCGACGGCCTTCCGACAGACGTCGGCGCGATAGATCTTGTTCCACAGGTTGTGCTGGAACCGGCGGTTCACGAAACAATCGTACAGGATGTTGCTGCCGGCGGACAGGATTTCGCGGTGGCGGAATAACTGCTTGAAGCCGCTCACGTCCATGTCGTCCGACGCGGTGATGTCGACGGCGAACTGGAGGATGTCGACTCCGGCGTCTTCGATCAGGCGGACGGCGTTGGCGAATGCCCCCGGCAGAAACTCGTCGTCGGCGTCGGCGAACATCACATAATCGCCTTTCGCATCCATGAGCGCGAGTTTGCGCGCGAGGACGGTCCCGAGGTGGCGAGTGAACGCCGAGCCGCGGATGCGTTTGTCGTCGTCCACGAACTTCTGCAGGACGTCCGCCGTTCCGTCGCGGGAGCCGTCGTCGATGCAGATGGTCTCCCAGTCCTGAAACGACTGCGCGAGAATAGATTGCAGGCAGCGCGGGAGACGCTTTTCCTCATTGCGGACCGGGATGATGACGGTCAATTTCGGCATGGCATGGACCTTTATAACACATAACGTATCCGGATTTTTGTTTATTGCCGGAAAACGCGGTTTTCGTTTTCGGGTCGATCTGTTCGGAATCGTTCGCGGAGGATCGCGGGAAATCCCCCGCCGGCTCAAAAAAAAGCGCCCGGCCCGAAGCAATGTGGAGCCGGACGCTGGATCATACGGTTTCCTGTCGGGGACTCAGTCCTCGAAGAACCAGATGAAGTGGGTCTTTTCGGGATTGTCGTCGCCCAGCGGCAGGTCGTGGGTCTTGAACGGGAAGAAGCAGACGACCCAGTTGTTGTAGGAGGACTCGGACTTCGCGCCGTCGACGATCTGCACGGGCTTGTTCGTCTTCGCATCGACGATGTTGAAGAAGAAGCGGCCCCAGGCGGAGCGTTTGATGCGCATGAAGATCGGGATCTCGGGGATCACGACGGAGAGGTTCATGTACGGGATCGGGATGGGCATGGAGGGAATGCCGAAGAGGAACTTGTCGACGTCGGTTGCGAGCACGCTGCTGGAGGCTTTGATGACATAGTCGGCGTCGGCGGCTTCTTTCGCCACGGTGATGCCGTAGCGCGCGAGATGGAGTTCGATGTAGGCCTGGACGAATTCCTTATCCACCTGGGGCGCGAGGTTGGAGTAGTCCATGGCGACGGTCTTGCCCGCGTAGGATTCGAAATCCACGGAGGAGACGCCGCGTTCCACGACGGCGCTCAGGAGCATTTCTTCGACGGAGGAGCGGGCGGTGTTCGTGACGGTGGGGGTTGAGCAGGCGGTGAAGAGGATCGCCGCCATGGCCGACAGGAGAAGGAACAAGTTTTTCATACTTGGACTTTCCGGAACGCCCTGAGGGGGGTTCCTGTTGGTTGAATATGTGTATCTGTTTACTGGAACTTAGCGTGCAGGCAGGAAGCATGCGCATACGCACACGACCGTAAAATTGCTATACTATAGCATAAATTTGTTGCAAAAGCAACCCTGAAACGGCAAAAAGTGAAAAGAAAAGGAAAAAAAGGCGAAAAAGACCGGATTCAGGTTGAAAAAACGGCGGAACGGTGCTATAGTAATAGGATTACTCCATATACAAAACAACGTAACAACAAGCTGTAACCCCAACAGGAAACTGCCGGAGTGCCGGATGGCATGTCCGGAGAGACCGGGAACAAAAACAAGGTGAAACCATGAAAAGAACGTATCAGCCTTCCGTCATTAAACGCGCCCGCAAATATGGATTCCGTGCCAGAATGGCCACCAAGGGCGGCCGCCAGGTTCTGGCCAGAAGAAGAGCGAAAGGCCGCAAGCGCCTGACCGCGATCTGAGAAAGGTTTGAGCCGTGGGAATTGAGCGCGGGAATCTGCGGAAGCAGGATAAACTGCGCACCCGCAAGGATTTCGATGCGCTCAAGGAACACGGGAAAGCCTGCCGGGATGCGTTTTTCACGGTCCTGGTCCGGGCCGCGGAACCGGACGATCCGGCTCCGTACCTCAGATACGGCGTGATCTGCAGCCGCAAGCTGCACCACTCCGCCGTCGTGAGGAACCGTGCCAGACGCCTGATCTCGGAGACGTTCCGGCTGACCAAGGAGGTCATCCTGCCATGCAGCATCGTGGTCATTCCGCGAAGAGCCATCTTCGGCGCGAAACAGCAGGAGGTGCAGGACCATCTGCTCCGCACGCTGAAAAAGGCCGGCATGACCCGGATCCCCCCGAAGACGCCCGAAGCAGGCATCCCGTCCGGGAATTCGTGATACTCCCCATCCTGTTCTACAGACGCTGGATCTCCCCCCTGTTTCCCTCCTGCTGCAGATTTACTCCCACCTGCTCCCAGTACACCGCCGAAGCCATCCGCCGTCACGGCGTGCTTCGCGGGATCGCGCTCGGGACTTGGCGCATACTCAGGTGCAATCCCTGGTGCGAGGGCGGTTACGACCCGGTCCCTCCGAAACACGATTGAGGAACGTTATAGCGTGAACTTCAAATTCGATAAAGACACAGTCATCATCATCGCCATCGGCTGCCTCCTCATGGCGGCATGGGCCATCTATCTGCCGAAATATCAGGCGAAGAGGGCCGAGGAATATCAGCGGATGCTCCAGGCCACGCAGCAGAACGCCGCGCCCGGCGCAACGGAGGCCGCCCAGTCGGCCGCCGGGACCGCTGCCGAGCCCGGGCAGACTCAGCCCGCCGTTGCGGAATCCCCCGTACCCGCGAACACCGTCCCCCAGCTGAAAGAGACCAGGACCGTCGTGCTGAAGAACGACCTCTGCGAGGTCACGATCGACGGCCTCACCGGCTCCTTGCACAGCGTGAAGCTCACGGGCGACCGTTACAAGCTGAAGGACTCCGGCGAAGCCATCGAACTCTTCCGCGACGGCGCATACCGCACGTTCGAACTCAAACCCGATCCCGCGCTCGTCCCGGTTTCGCTCGAAGTCAAGGAGCTGGGCCCCCTCTCCGCGGAAGTCCTCCGCACGTTCGCAGGCGGCCTGAAGCTGACCCAGACGTTCACGCTCGCTGAGGACGACTACACGGTCCTCTGCAAATACGTGCTCGCGAACACCGCTTCCGCCCCCGTCTCCGTCAAGGACTTCGCCGTCCGTCTCGCAGGACTTCCCCCGGTGAAGGACCTCACCGGCGACAAGATCTACAGCGAACGCATGAACGTGGACTTCTGCAAGGCCGACAGCGGCGTGTGCGATTCCGCCGATCCCCAGATGAAGTCGCAGGACAAGTTCGACGTCAAGACCACATGCACTGCTCCCGTGAGCTGGGTCGGCTCCACCAACAAGTATTTCGCCTCGCTGCTCTTCGCCGCGGACGGCAAGCCGTTCGTCTCTTCCTCCGGCGAACGCATCTGGCAGCTCCCCGCCGGGAGCACTAATGAAAAAGACCTCTTCGCCATTCCCTCCATGACCGGCAGCTTCGGCGCCCTGACCGTGGGGTCGACCCCGGTGGAATTCCAGTTGAAGACCTACTGCGGCCCGAAGGAAATGGCGCGCATCCGTTCGCTCGGACGCTCCGTGATGGGCGTGATGCACATTTCCTACTACTCCTGGTTCGAGTTCATCGCGCGTCCCATGGTGATGCTGCTGAACTGGCTGAAAGGCCTCTGCGGCAGCTACGGCGTGGCGATCATTCTGCTCACGATCATCGTCCGCGCGCTCTTCTGGCCGATCACGCAGAAGGCGAACAGCTCCATGCGCCGCATGTCGAAGCTCCAGCCGAAGATCAAGGCCCTGCAGGAGCAGTACAAGGAAACCCCGATGGACACGCCGGACGACGTCCAGCGCAAGAAAGCCGAGCTCAACCAGAAGATGATGGAGCTCTACCGCGTGGAGAAGGTCAACCCCGTCGGCGGCTGTCTCCCCGTGATCCTCCAGATTCCCGTCTTCATCGCGCTTTATTCCGCCCTCGATTCCGCGGTCGAACTCCGCAACGTGCCGTTCCTCTGGTGCACGGACCTCTCGCGTCCGGACCTGGTCGGCCCGCAGCTTCCGTTCGCCCTGCCTTTCCTGGGCCAGGTCGGTCTGCATCCGCTCGTGATCGCCATGACGCTGCTCATGGTGCTCCAGCAGAAGATGACGCCGTCCTCGATGGATTCCACGCAGCAGAAGATGATGATGCTCATGCCGGTCATCATGCTGTTCATGTTCTACAACCTCCCGTCCGGCCTGACGCTTTACTGGACGGTCAGTCAGATATTCAGCATCCTTCAAATGAAATACGGACAAATTGCCGCGAAGCGGGACGAGTCGGGTCAGGCAGCCAGACCGCAGAAGGCATAACCAGTTCAAACCACGGAGAAAACTATGGAACTCGAAGAAAACGCCGCGGCCGCAGCCGAAGCCCGGGATTGTGCGTGCGCGGAAGCACCCGCGGATGAGATCAAGGCCGTCCCGATGGACGCCCCCGCCGATGACGCCGCTACCGACGACGCCGGTTTCGATGCCGTCGACCGGATCGCGGATGGATCCGCCGACGAAGACCAGGGCGCGCGTGCCCGCCGGACTCCCCAGCGGCCCCCCGTCAAACCCGCTTCCCCCGAATCCATGGAGGAGGCCCGCAGCGTCCTCGCCCACATGCTCGACTTCCTCGGCATCGAGGCGAACGTCCGCGTGGAAAACAAGCCCCGTTCCGTGAATCTGCTCGTCTCCAGCGAGGAGCCCGGACGCGTGATCGGCCACCACGGCCAGACGCTGGAAAACCTCCAGCTCATCGTGAACCGCATCATGCAGAAGACCGATTCCGAATTCCCGAAGCTCTACATCGACATGGAGGGCAACCGCGAACGCCGTCAGGAACGCCGCGAACGCCCCGCCCAGGCCGAGGGTTCGACCGAACGCCGCGAGCGCGGGGAACGTGGCGAACGCCGTGACCGCGGAGAACGCCGCGACCGTGGCGAACGCCGTGAATTCCGCGGCGAACGCCGTGACCGCGACCGTTTCGACGGCGGCCGCCGCTCCTTCTCCCGCGACGACATGCTCCGTCAGCAGGCTTTGGACGCCGCGAAGGAAGTCCGTCTCTTCGGCATCGCGAAGACGCTTCCCCCGATGAATTCCCACGACCGCAGGATCGTCCACATCACGCTCGAGAACGAGCCCGGTCTCTGCACCGACAGCCAGGGCGACGGCGAAAACCGTTCCGTCGTGATCTCGCTGAAAGAAGAAGTCAAAGCGTAAGCCGCGACGCGATAACGCGATACAAGAAAGCCGCCAGGTTCGCCCGGCGGCTTTTTTTTACGCCCTTTTTCCGGGCATGAAAACGGCGGCGGGTCCGCAAGTTCGCGGTTGCCGCCGCCTGCATTTAGTTTTGAACATTCAAGCGCAGCGGGAGCACTGCTGCAGTGCAGGCGTTCGCCTGCTCAGCCGACCTGGAGACCCGGCTCGGCGTCGCCACCGTCCACGGTCACGAGTTTCAGGCTGGTTTCGTTCTTGGCGGCGAGGAGCATGCCGCAGGACTCGAATCCGGCGATCTTCGCGGGCATGAGGTTGGCGACCACGACGATGGTCTTGCCGATCACGTCTTCCGGCGCGTACTGCTGGGCGATGCCGGCGACGAGCGAACGCACGTCGCCGTTGCCGAGGTCGACCTTCAGGTGGAGCAGGCGGGTCTTGCCCTCGATGCGCTCGGCCTCCAGCACCCTCGCGGTGCGGAGCTGCGTCTTGAAGAACTGTTCGATCGTGACCATGCCCTCCGGCACCACGACGTCTTTGGTCTTCGGGGCCTTGATCTCCTGCTTCTTCTGCTTTTCGGGCTTCGCGGGTGCGGCCTCTTCGGGCTTTTCGATCTGAATTCGGGGGAAGAGCGGGGGCATGTCGACCATGGTGCGGCGCATATCGCCGTTGGCGAATTCGGAGAGGGACGCGAAATCGGTCTTCGCGATCTCCTCTTCGGAGAGGCCGAGGGACCGGCGCAGGAGCGTCATCTTTTCGGGCATGATCGGGAAGAGCAGGCCGGAGACGATTTCGAGCGTCTTGGCGGCTGTGTACAGCACGGCGGCGAGGCGGTCGGTCTTGCCTTCCTTCGCGAGCGTCCAGGGGGCGGTGCGCTCCAGGAACTTGTTGGCTTCGCGGACCACGTTCATGACGGCCGCGATGCCCCGGTCGAGCTTCATGGAGTTGAGCTCGTTTTCAAGCTGCTTGATCGCCAGCGCGGCCTTGGAGAGCAGTTCCATTTCGAGGGGCTGGAGCGGAGGCGGGGTGGGGAGCGTGCCGCCGAAATTCTTGATGGAGAGCTTCACCACGCGCGAAAGGAGATTGCCGAGGTCGTTCGCGAGGTCCGTGTTGAAACGCTGGAGGAAGTCCTCCTCGGTGAACGACGCGTCGTTGCCGGGCGTCATGGCCGCGAGCAGGAAGTAGCGGAACGCGTCTACGCCGTACTTGTCCGCCATGTCCATCGGGTTCACCACGTTGCCCAGCGACTTGCTCATCTTGCGGCTGCCGGTGAGCCACCAGCCGTGCGCGAAGATCGTCTTCGGCATGGGCAGCCCGATGGCGCGCAGCATGGTCGGCCAGTACACGCTGTGCGTGGTCAGGATGTCTTTCCCGATCAGGTGCATGCAGCTGGTCCAGTATCGTTCGAATCGCGCCTGGTCCGCGCCGTAGCCGATCGCGGAGATGTAGTTGATGAGCGCGTCGAACCACACGTAGCAGACGTAGTCGCGGTCGAACGGCAGTTCGATGCCCCAGGAGAGGCGCGATTTCGGACGCGAGATGCAGAGGTCCTCCAGGGGCTTCCGCAGGAATCCGAGCGTCTCGTTGGCGCGGAACGCCGGCTGGATGAAATCCGGATGCTCGGTGATGTACTGGATCAGCCAGTCCTGGTAATTGCTCATGCGGAAGAAGTAATTGCTCTCGACGATGGTGTCGACCGGGCGCTGGCAGTCGGGGCAGAGATTGCCCTCCAGCAGGTCCTTCTCCGTGAAGAAGCGTTCGCAGGCGACGCAGTAGTAGCCCTTGTACTCGGCCTTGTAGATGAGGTCGCGGTCGAAGAGGTCCTGAAGGATGGCCTGCACGATCTTCTTGTGGCGGTCCTCGGTGGTGCGGATGAAGTCGTCGTTCGTGATCCCGAGGCGCTTCCAGAGCTCCTGGAACCGCACGACCGTGCTGTCGCACTGCTGGATCGGCGTCATGCCGTTCTTCTCCGCGGCCTTCTGCACCTTCTGGCCGTGCTCGTCGGTACCGGTGAGGAACCAGACGTCGTCGCCGGCTGCACGGTGGTAGCGCGCCAGCACGTCGGCCAGGACGGTCGTGTATGCGTGCCCGATGTGGGGCTTGTCGTTGACGTAGTAGATCGGGGTCGTGACGTAGAATGTGCTGCTCATGATGCGGGAACTCCTTTCTGTCACTCAGAGATAACGGTTCAGCTCTTCGCGGACGCGCGCGGCCAGGACTTCCGCCGCCTTTTCCAGCGGGATCATCTCGGAATCGCGTGAGGCGCGGGTGCGGAATTCGACCATGCCGTTCGCGAGCGTCTTCGGCGAGACGATCACGCGGAACGGGATGCCGAGCAGGTCGGCGTCGCTGAACATGAATCCGGCCTTCTCGCCGCGGTCGTCCAGCAGGACTTCCACGCCCTTCGCCTGGAGATCTTTGTAGAGCGCTTCGGCCTTCTCGCCTGCGTCGGAGCCGTTCGGCTGGAGCGCAACGATGTGGACCTGATACGGCGCGATCGACATCGGCCAGATCGGACCGTAGTCGTCGTGGTTGTCCTCGATGACCGACGCCATCGTGCGGCCGACGCCGATGCCGTAGCAGCCCATGTACATGGGTTTGGATTTGCCGTCCTTGTCGAGGTAGTTCACCTTCATCGACTTCGAATACTTCAGCCCGAGCTGGAAGATGTTCCCGATCTCGATGCCGTGCTTGAACTGGAGCGGTTCGCCCGTCACGGGGCAGGGGTCGCCCTCGCGCACGCAGGCCACGTCCGCCACCAGACCGCCGGTCATGTCGCGGCCGTAGTTGAAGTTCCTGTAGTGGAATCCTTCCTCGTTCGCGCCGACCACGAGGTTCACGGTGCCGGCGGCGGAGGGATCGATCACGAGCCGGACCTTGCCGGGGACTTCGGAGATGCCGACAGGGGAGGCGTAGCCGGGCACGGCGCCGCAGGAACGGATCAGCGCGTCGTCGGCGAACTTGATGGCGTTGAGGCCGAGCACGTTTTTGAGCTTACATTCATTGACCTCGAAATCGCCACGGATGAGCACGAAGATCAGCTCTTTGCCGTCCTCGGTGCTGTAGAACACCGCTTTGCCGGTCTGAGCGGGCGTGACGCCCAGGAACGTCGCGACCTCTTCGATGGTCTTGCTGTGCGGCGTGGCGACTTTTTCGAGGAGGAGTTCTTCGCCGGTGCGCTCGAACTTGAGCCCGGAGACCGCGACCTCGCGGTTGGCCTTGTAGCTCTTGCCGTCGGGAGACAGGAAGATATTGTCCTCGCCGCAGTCGGCCAGCAGCATGAACTCGTGCGACACGCTGCCGCCCATCATGCCGGTGTTCGACAGGATCGACACCACGTGCGTCATGCCCACGCGGCGGAAGATGCGTTCGTACGCCTCGTGCAGGACCTGATAATACGCGTCCAGATCCTCCTGCGAGGTGTGGAAACTGTATGCGTCCTTCATCGTGAACTCGCGCACGCGAAGCAGACCGGCGCGCGGACGCGCCTCGTCGCGGTACTTCGTCTGGATCTGGTAGATCATCACCGGGAGCTGCTTGTAGCTGTTGATCTCCGTACGGGCGATCTGGCAGCTGGCCTCCTCGTGCGTCATGCCCAGGACCATCGACTTGTCGTTGCGGTCCTTGAACCGCAGAAGCTCGGCCCCGACCGACTCGTAGCGACCGGATTCCACCCACAGATCGGCCGGGAGCACCACCGGCATCAGGACTTCCTGGCCGCCCACGCGGTCCATCTCCTGACGGATGATGGACTCGATCTTCGCGACCACGCGCTTGCCCATCGGGAGCAGGGAATAAATGCCGGCGGCGACCGGGCGCACATAACCGCCCCGGACCAGGTATTTGTGGCTGGCGGTGGTGGCGTCGGCCGGGTTCTCTTTCAGGCGACAGCCGAACAGTTGGGACATCTTCATCGGAAACACCTCGTTGGTTTATCGATTATTCAATAATGAAAAACATCTGAAATAGAATAATATAACCCGAAACGGACGTTTTTTCAAGCTCGCTTGCCCCGCGATTGCCGAAAAAGAATCAGAAACCACTCAACCCTCGCACTGCTCCCGCCTCAGTTCGGGCGGAAAACGGAGGAGAAACACCCAAGACAAATACACCACCCTGATGGGCATCTCTAAAAATTTGTTTTCGGCGGCTTTTCGCGTCTGGACAAAGTCCAACTGGTAAGATTTTCGATGGTTACCTTCAGGTAGCCACGCTCAAATCTTCCTGCATTGGTCTTTTTGCCCATTCGCTGAAAATCCATCCGATCGAATTTTTAGAGATACCCTGATGCTTCACCCGCGGCTGACACCACGCAGCGATTTGGAATTCAGTCCGTTGTCGAACTTTTGGGCCCAACAAGAATTCAGACTTCAGGGCAACACCTCAAGGTACACTAAAAACTAGGTTTTTTTTAGTGTACCTTGCGTGTATGCGCGTGAGCTTGTTTTTGCTTCGTCCTTGAGGTTTGCCCCCTGTTTATAGCTTTTGCGGTTGCCGTGGATGCTGGAGATGCCTGCGGGCCGCAGTGAGGGCTGGTGCTTACGTTCAAGACAAAACCTCAAGTGTGAGACGAGCTTTACATTCAGAGTTCAAGGAAACACCTCAAGTGTGAGACGAGCTTTACATTCAGAGTTCAAGGAAACACCTCAAGTGTGAGACGAGCTTTACATTCAGAGTTCAAGGAAACACCTCAAGATACACTAAAAACTAGTTTTTTTTTAGTGT
>JAFYBD010000133.1 GCA_017540385.1 Lentisphaeria bacterium | reverse complement strand
GCAGTTGAAGGGCTTGCCGCGGAGCGCGAAGACCGCCTGGTAGTTCGGGTCGCGGCTGGTCACGAGCGAGGAACCGGCGGAGTCGCCCTCGGTCAGGAAGATCATGGTCTCCTCGGCGAACTTCGAGCGGTCGCCGAAATGGTGGCGGCAGTCCTTGAGCTTGCTGTTCCGCAGGGAAATGCGTTTGGCGATGGTCGCGCCCTTCTTCTGCACCTTCTGGATTTCGCGCCGGACCTGCTCGTTCTTCTGGATTTTTTCGAGGAGCAGATTGGCCTCGTCGGGATGCTTCAGCAGGCTGTCGATCACGGCCTGCTTCACGGTTCCCTCGATCCAGCCCTTCACGTCGGTGTTGCCGAGCTTGTTCTTGGTCTGGGACTCGAACAGCGGCTCCTGGATCTTCACGGCCACTGTGCCGAGGATGCCGTCGCGGATGTCCTTCGGGTCGAAATTTTTGTTGAAATGCTCGTTGATGGCGCGGGAGATGCCGCCCTTGAACGCGGAGAGGTGCGTGCCGCCGTCGCTCGTGTACTGGCCGTTCACGAACGAGAAATAGCGTTCGCCGGTGTCGGCCGTGTGGCAGAACGCGAACTCGAGCGTGCTGTCCTTGTAGTGGATCGGCAGGTAGATGGACGCGCCCTCGTCGAGCTTGGATTTCACGAGGTCCAGCAGGCCGTTTTTCGAGTAGTAGCGCTGGCCGTTCAGGTAGAGCGACAGGCCGCTGTTCAGGTAGGCGTACATCCACAGGCGGTTCTCCACCTCGGACGGACGGATTTCGTAGTTCGGGAAGAGTTTCGGGTCGGGCGTGAACCGGATGCGGGTGCCGGAGTGCTCCGTGCCGGGGTCGATATATTCCTCGTGCTCGAGCACGCCCTCGCGGAAGACGGCGGTGCGGCATTTGCCGTCGCGCCAGCTCGTGACCTCGAAGTGCGACGACAGGGCGTTCACGGCCTTCGTGCCGACGCCGTTCATGCCGACGGAGAAAACGTAGCCGTCCTTGTTGAATTTGCCGCCGGTGTTGATCTTCGAGACGCATTCGACCAGCTTGCCGAGGGGGATGCCGCGTCCGTAGTCGCGCACGGTGAAGGAGCCCTGGTCGGACGAGATGTCGATCCGTCGGCCGAAGCCCATGATGTATTCGTCAACGGCGTTGTCCACGACTTCCTTGAACATCACGTAGATGCCGTCGTCGGGGTGGGAACCGTCGCCCATGCGGCCGATGTACATGCCGGGGCGCTGGCGGATGTGCGCGAGCGCGTCGAGCGTTTGGATGCTGTTGTCGTTGTATGCTGCCCGGGCGGCGTCGTTCTTTGCTTGGGTCAGAAGATCGTCTGGCTGTTCAATGTCGGTATTCTCAGGGGTCATCTCGATGGTCCGTTCGTCTCTTCGCCGCGGCGGGTCTCCGCGAGGCTGATTTTTCTTTCTAATAATATAGCCCGATTCTTGATTTCTGCAAGGCGGAGAAAGCCGGTTTTTTTCGAAAAATCCGCCCCCCGAAAGCCGTCGCCGGGACCGATGACGCGCACCGGACGGAAGCGGTCGCGTCAGCGGAAATCGACCGGGCCGTTTCCGTGCCCCAGGACGAGCCCCCGGTCGAGCGCGTCGGAGAGGCGTTCCTTGGCGCGGCGGATGCTCTCGCGCATCGTCAGGCCGACGGCGAGGCCGCAGGCGATGGAGCTGGAGAGCAGGCAGCCGGTGCCGTGGCTGCCGCCGACGGAACGCGTCACCCGGGTCGGGAACCATTCGCCCTCGCCGCCGGGAAGCCGGAGACAGTCGTCGAACGCGCCGTCGCCGCGGTGTCCGCCCTTCAGGAGGACGGCCGTGCCGAATTTGCGCGCCAGGGCGTCCGCGGCGGAGACCATGTCGTCGGCCGTGCGGATGGAATCCGGGGCGAGGGCGAGGAGTTTCGCGGCCTCCGGGAGGTTCGGCGTGAGGAGTGCGACGGACGGGGCGAGGATGGCGGCCGCTTCGACCGTGCCGAGGTCTGCGCCGCTGGTGGAGGCGAGGACGGGATCGAAGACGATATTCCGAGCATGAAACTCATTCAGGAGGCCGGCCACGACTTGAGCGTGAGCCGCGCCGGGGACCGCGCCGATCTTGACCGCGTCCGGCAGGATGTCGGACAGGACGGCACGGAGCTGTGCCGCCAGGATTTCCGCCGGGGGCACGTGCACCCCGGTCACGCCGAGGGTGTTCTGGATCGTCAATGCGGTCGGCACGGCCATGCCGTAGAGGCCGTGGGCGCCGATCGCGCGCAGGTCGGCCTGGATGCCGGCTCCTCCGCTCGGGTCGGACGCGGCTATGCTGAGGACGGTTTTCATGGCAGGAACCATTCGTCGATGCGTTTGAGGATGCGGTCGGCCCCGGCGAACGCCGTTTCGGGCGTGCCGGAGTCGGGGATCCCGGCGGTGCGGAGGCCGCATGCGCGGGCGGCGTTCAATGCGGCGGGATCGTCGTCGAAGAGCCAGGTTTGGGCGGGGGACGTGCCGAGGACGGCGAGGGCGGAGCGATAAAACGCCGGATCGTCTTTGCCGAGCCCGGTTTCGGCGGTCGTGAGAATGGCTTCGAACGAGTCCGCAAGGCCGTGTTCGGCGAGGACATGCTCCACGACGCCGCGGTCGTTCGCGGTGCCCACGACGAGGCGGGAACCGCGCTTTTTCGCCTCGTTCAGGAACTCCTTCACGCCGGGCTTGAGGTCGCATGCGAGGCAGCGCGCCTCCAGCATGGCGAGCAGGCCGCGGAACGTGTCTTCGCGGGTCCCGGGCAGAACGTGGCACGCCCGGAGCACTTCGGCCCCGGACGCGAGATCGGGACAGCCCGCCAGGCGACGGCCGAGGTCGGGACACGGCTCGACGCCGTTCGCGTGCAGGAAATCGGGCGAGAGCGTCGCCCACGCCCCCATGGAGTCCAGTATGGTCCCGTCGAAATCGAGGACGAACCCGGTCACGTCCGGGAGAGAAAAATCGGTGCGTTCCACGATGGTTTTGAGTTCGCGCGCGGCCGCCGCGACGTCCGGGGCCCCGAAGATGGCCGAGACGACCGCGACCCCGGCGATGCCGCTGTGCGCGAGCTCGGACACGTTCCCGGCGTGGATGCCGCCGATGGCGACGACCGGGATGTTCACGGATCCGCAGATCGCCCGCAGGACGGACGGCGTGACGCAGGCGGCGTCGGGCTTGGTCGCAGTCGGGAAAACCGCGCCGGTGCCGATGTAGTCCGCGCCGTCGGCTTCCGCCCGGATCGCGTCCTCGACCGTCGCCGCGGAAACGCCCAGGATGGCGTCGGGTCCGAGCGCGCGCCGGGCTTCGCGGGCGGGGACGTCGTCCTGCCCCACATGGAGGCCGTCGGCTCCGACCGCCAGCGCGAGTTCGAGCGAATCGTTCACGATGAACGGCACGCCGTACTCCCGGCACACGGCCAGGATCGCGAGCGCGTCGGCCTTGGCGGCTTCGAACGTGGCGCACTTCGCCCGGTGCTGGATGCAGGTCGCACCGCCCCCGATCGCGCGCCGGACGCGTTCGATCAGGTTCGGGCCGTCGTCGGTGACGGCGTAGAGTTTGAGGTAATCAGGCCTGACGGACTTCATAATCCAGTCTCTCGTGGAACGCGGTCACGTCGAGTTCGCCCATCGCATCAATGAGGCGCGTGTAGAACGTGCCGCAGCCTTCGCCCGGCTTCAGAGATTCGTACGCCAGCGTCCCGCAGACGCCGTAGGCGGCGAGCGCGGCGGAAACCGCCTCGAACAGGAAACGGGGTTCCGCACCGGCGAACGCCCCGGTCAGGGCGGTCAGCATGCAGCCGGAACCGGTGACCTTCGTCATGATCTCGTGCCCGCCGCGGATGACCGCGACGCGTCCGTCCGGGTCGCCGACCAGGTCGATCGCGCCGGTCACGGCCATCACGCAGTTGTATTTCCCCGCCAGCGTGCGGACGTCGTCCACCGCGCGGTCGAGCGACTCCTCGGTGACGGCGTCGTCCGGCGAAGCGTCGACCCCGTGCGCGGACGAAGCGAGCCCGAGCAGGGCGTTCGCCTCGGACCGGTTGCAGCGCACCACGGAAACGCCCCGGTTCAGGATTTCGAGCGCGAGCGCGGTGCGGGACGGAGCGCAGCCCGCCCCGACAGGATCGAGCACGACCGGGATGCCGCGGCGGAGAGCGGTCTCCTGCGCGCCGCGCGCGGACTCCCGGAGCATCGGGAAGAACGTGCCGAGGTTGATCGTGAGCGCGGAGGCCTTCTCCGTGAATTCAACGGCGCCGACCGGGTCCTCGGCCATGACCGGCGAAGCTCCCGCGGCGAGCAGAAGATTGGCGCAGCCGTTGGCCGTCACGATGTTCGAGAAGCACATGACGAGGGGATGCGACTCCCGCACGGCGGAAAAACAGCGCACCAGCATGGCGTCACCTCACTCTTTCATGCCTTTGAGCTTGTTGGAGAGACGCACGGAGCAGAAGTCCGGGCCGCACATCGTGCAGTATTTGCCGGCGGCGGCGTCCTCGGCGCAATGGCTCTCCTTCAGCGCGGCCTGACGGTATTCGCGGGCGCGGTCCGGGTCGAGGGCGAATTCGAACTGGCGTTCCCAGTCGAACGCCGCCCGTGCGTCGGAGATCGCGTCGTCGCGGTCCTGCGCGTGGGGCCGGCCGAGGGCCACGTCGGCCGCGTGGGCGGCGATCTTGAACGCCACCACGCCGCGCCGGACGTCTTCGTTGTCGGGCAGTCCGAGGTGTTCCTTCGGGGTCACGTAGCACAGCATGGCCGCGCCCCAGAACGCCCCGGCGAGGCCGCCCATGGCGGCGACCATGTGGTCGTATCCGGGCGCGCAGTCCGTGACGACCGGGCCGAGGATGTAGAACGGCGCGTCGCCGCAGACTTCGCGTTCGCGCTTCATGTTCATCTCGATCTGATGGAACGGCACATGGCCGGGTCCCTCGACCATCGCCTGGACGTTCGCTTCGCGGCAGCGCGTGACGAGCTCGCCGATCACGTCGAGTTCGCCGAACTGCGCCTCGTCGGACGCGTCGGCGATGCAGCCGGGCCGGAGGCCGTCGCCGAGGGAAAGCGTGACCTCGTAGTCGCGGCAGATCTTCAGGATGTCGTCGAACGCGTCGTAGAACGGATTTTCCATCTTGTGGTCGCCGATCCACGCCGCGATGAGCGCGCCGCCGCGGCTCACGATGCCGAGCTTGCGCTTCAGCGCCGCCGGGATGTGCTTCGCGAGCAGGCCCGCGTGGATGGTCATGTAGTCCACGCCCTGCTTCGCCTGATCCTCCACGACCTGCAGGATCGTGTCGCGGTCGAACTTGCCTGCGCCCGCACGTGCCGCGATCTCGTAGACCGGCACGGTTCCGACCGGGATCGGGGACTGTCTGATCAGTTCGCTGCGGAAAAGCGCCAGGTCGCCGCGCGTGCTGAGGTCCATGATGGTGTCCGCGCCGTATTTGAGCGAGGTTTCGAGCTTTTCGAACTCGTTTTTCGGGCAGCTGGAGGTCTGGGAATTGCCGATGTTGGAGTTGATC
>JAFYBD010000011.1 GCA_017540385.1 Lentisphaeria bacterium | reverse complement strand
GCACGCCGAGCGCGCCGCGGGCGTCTCCAAATACAGCGTGATGAAGCTCATCGCGCTTCAGTACGATCTGCTGACCGGCACCAGCACGTTCCCGCTCCGGTTGCTGACCTTCTTCGGGTTCGGCGTCGGCGCGTTCGGCGTGCTGTTCGGCCTCTACGTCTTCATCCGCTCCCAGATCGACAAGGACTGGGGCGCGTTCGGCACGTTCGCGATGTTCGCGGTCGTTTTCGTGCTGATGGGCATGCAGTTCGCGTCCATGGGGCTTTTGGGCGAGTACATCGGCAAAATCCACCTGAACGCACGGCGCCGTCCGCAATTCTTCATCGAATCAGTTCATCGTTCAAATAAAACTCAAAACAACGAACAGGAGTGACCTCACATGAAAGCTGTCGTCTTCGCCTACAACAACATCGGATGCATCGGCATCGAACAGCTCGTCAAGGCGGGCGTGACCATTCAGGCCGTCTTCACCCACGCCGACGATCCCAATGAAAATCTCTGGTTCCGTTCCGTCGCCGAAACCGCTGCCGCGCTCGGCATCCCGGTCTTCGCGCCGGAAGACGTGAACCACCCGCTCTGGGCCGGCCGCATCAAGAAGATGGCCCCGGATTTCATCTTCTCGTTCTACTACCGCAAGGTCATCGGCAAGGACATCCTCGCCATCCCGAAGAAGGGCGCGTTCAATCTGCACGGCTCCCTGCTCCCGAAATACCGCGGCTGCGCTCCGCTGAACTGGGCCGTGATCAACGGCGAAAAGGAATCGGGCGTGACGCTCCACAAGATGACCGCCAAGGTCGACGCGGGCGACATCGTGGCGCAGGAGAAGTTCGCGATCACGGATGCCGACACCGCGAAGACCGTCCACCTGAAAGCCGCCGCCGCTGCCGAGAAGATGCTCGAGAAGGTCCTCCCCTCCGTGCTCGCGGGCAAGGCCAAGGCGAAGAAGCAGGACGAGAAGCAGGCCACGTATTTCGGCCGCCGCTGCCCCGCCGACGGACTCATCGACTGGACCAAAGACGCCGTCGCCGTCCGCAACCTCGTGCGCGGCGTGACCCGTCCCTTCCCCGGTGCTTTCACGTTCATCGCCGCCCAGAAATACTTCATCTGGGACGTTTCCGTCGTGCCGCTGAAGAAGAAAGCCCCCGCGGGCACCATCGTTTCCGTCGATCCGCTCGTCGTGGCCTGCGGCAAGGACGCCGTGCAGGTGAACTTCGCCCAGAAGGACGGCGGCCTCTACACGACCGGCTCCCAGCTCGCCGCCGACAACCGCTTCACCCCGAAGATGCTCCTCACGAATTCCCCAATCGTCGGACCGAAACGCAAGAAGAGCGTGCTGATCCTGGGCGTGAACGGCTTCATCGGCAGCGCCATCAGCAAACGCCTGCTCGACGACGGCAATTATGAAGTCTACGGCATGGACCTCCGCAGCGGTTACATCACCGACCTGCTGTCCCACCCCGATTTCCACTTCTTCGAGGGCGACGTGCAGATCAACCACGAGTGGATCGAGTACCATGTGCGCAAGTGCGACGTGGTCCTGCCGCTGGTCGCCATCGCCACGCCCATCGAGTACACCCGCAATCCGCTGCGCGTCTTCGAGCTCGACTTCGAGGAGAACCTGAAGATCGTCCGCTACTGCGCGAAGTACAACAAGCGCATCATCTTCCCCTCCACCTCCGAAGTCTACGCCATGTGCGACGACGAGAACTTCGACGAGGACAATTCCCGCCTCATCCTCGGCCCCATCCGCATGCAGCGCTGGATCTATTCCTGCAGCAAGCAGATGCTCGACCGCGTGATCTGGGCCTACGGCTCCACCCGCGGCCTCAAGTTCACCCTCTTCCGCCCGTTCAACTGGATGGGCCCGAAGCTCGACTCGCTCTCCTCCGCCCGCATCGGCAGCTCCCGCGCCATCACCCAGCTGATCCTGAACCTGGTCCAGGGCAATCCGATCCTCCTGATCGACGGCGGCGCGCAGAAACGCTGCTTCACGCACGTCACCGACGGCATCGAGTGCCTGTTCCGCATCATCGAGAACAAGGACGGCCTCTGCGACGGCAAGATCATCAACATCGGCAACCCGGACAACGAGGCCAGCATCAAGGAGCTCGCCGAAATCCTCGTCGAACTCTTCAACGAGCATCCGCTCCGCAAGAAATTCCCGCCGTTCGCCGGCTGCAAGGAAGTCGAGAGCGGCACGTTCTACGGCGCGGGCTACCAGGATTGCCAGCACCGCAAGCCCAGTATCCGCAACGCCATGAAATACTGCGGCTGGAAACCCGTCGTGCCTCTGCGCGAATCCATCAAGCAGACCCTCGACTTCTTCCTCCAGCAGGCCATTTCCTCCGGCGAGTTCGGGATCAAGAAATAATAACCGTTTCCTGAATCCATAGAGACACCAAGATGAAGATCGCAATCCGCGTAGACGTCGATACCTTCCGCGGCACGAGACACGGGGTCCCCTCCCTTCTCCGCGCCATGGACCGGCACGGCGTCCGCGCGGCGTATTTCTTCTCCGTCGGTCCCGACAACATGGGCCGCAATCTCTGGCGGCTCCTGAAGCCCACGTTCCTCTTCAAAATGCTCCGGACGAACGCGCCCGGGCTCTACGGCCTCGACATCCTCCTCATGGGGACCGCGTGGCCCGGGCCCGCCATCGGCCGCCGCAACGAGCAGGTCCTGCGCGACTGTGCCGCCGCCGGACACGAGATCGGGCTCCACGCCTGGGACCACTGCAAATGGCAGAACCGCATCGCGTCGTTCCCGCCCGAACTGATCCTGAAACACCTCAGGATGGCCTACGACGAGATCGAACGCATCACCGGGGCTCCGCCAGTGTGCTCCGCCTCGCCCGGCTGGAAGACCACCGACGCCGTCCTGACCGCGAAGGAGACGTTCCGTTTCCGTTACAACAGCGACTGCCGCGGCAGCTCCATCTTCCGTCCCGTCGTGGACGGCAAACAGCTCGAAACGCCGCAGATACCGCTGAATATGCCCACCTACGACGAACTCCTCGGGCGCGACGGCGTGACCCGCGAGAACTACAACGAACGCCTGCTCGCGACCGCTTCCCCCGACGGGATGAACCTGCTCACCATTCACGCCGAGGCCGAGGGCGGCATCTGCGCCGACCTCTTCGACGATTTCCTGACCATGGCGAAGGCACGCGGAGTCGAGTTCTGCGCTCCGGGCGACCTGCTCCCGCAGGACACCTCCTCGATTCCGTCCGGTTCCATCCGCTCCGGCGTCCTCCCCGGACGCGAAGGCTGGATGGCGCTCCAGGCTGACTGAGCTCACGCGGAGGGCGGAATGAATCCGGAGCCCGAATACACGGTGATCCTCGCGAACGGCGCTTTCCCGCGCCGAAAATCCCTGCTCGCGCTCCTTCACGGCGCGTCGCACATCGTCTGCTGCGACGGAGCCGCGGCGTCTCTGCTGCGCCACGGTCTGCCCCCGGACCTCGTCGTCGGCGACCTGGACAGCCTGTCCCCCGCGCTTCGGAAGAAACTCGGCCGCCGCGTGATTCGCGTGACCGAACAGGAGACAAACGATCTGTCGAAGGCCTTCCGCGCCTGCATGGAGCGTTCCTGGCGCACGCTCGTGATCCTGGGGGCCGGGGGCAAACGCGAAGACCATCTGCTGGGCAACGCTTCGCTGCTGCCGCAGTTCGCCGCTGCCGGGGCCGACGTCCGCATGGAGACCGACTGCGGCACGTTCCTGCCCGTCCTGAAGTCCTCCGCGTTCCGGCGGCCGGTCGGCACGAAGGTCTCCGTCTTCAGTTTTCACCCGGACATGCCGGTCACCTCGACCGGCCTCGCCTACCCGCTCGTTTCCCTGAGGCTGCCGTTCTGGTGGTCCGGCACGCTGAACGTGACCGATGCGCCCGAATTCTCCCTCGCGTTCGACGGCCGCGCCCCGCTCCTGCTGTATTTCCCCCGCTGATCCGGTGCGCCGTTTTCCGGCGTTTCCCCCGCGGAAAACCGTGTTTCTGCTTGCAACGGCTTGATTTTTCCTGAAAAAACGCTATATTATTTGGATTACTTTTTTTCAAAACCACACGACACAATCAAGGTACCCTCTATGAAAATCCTCGTGATCAACTCCGGCAGCTCCTCCCTCAAATTCACCCTCTTCGAAATGGCCGGCGGCCAGAACACCGTCGTCGCCTCCGGTCTCGTGGAGCGCGTCGGCACCCCGACTCCGAACCTCATCATCAAGCGGCCCGACGGCTTCAAGTTCGAAG
>JAFYBD010000132.1 GCA_017540385.1 Lentisphaeria bacterium | reverse complement strand
GGCAGAAAAGCAGCGCTTTCAGCATGTCAGTACGCCCCCTTTCCCGCCAGCACCGCGGGGATCGTGCGGAAGAGGATCAGCACGTCTTTCCAGAAACTCTGCCGGCGAATGTACTCCTGGTCCATCACGACCTGCTCGCGGAACGGGATGTCACTGCGGCCGGAGATCTGCCAGATGCAGGTGATGCCGGGGAGAATGTCAAGGCGCTTCCGGGTGTCCAGCGAATACTGCGCGACCTCGGCCGGAAGCGGAGGACGCGGCCCCACCAGGCTCATGTCGCCCAGCAGCACGTTGAAGAACTGCGGAGCCTCGTCGATGCTGTATTTGCGGATGAAGCGGCCGCAACGGGTGATGCGGGGATCGTTCTTCATCTTGAAAATCACGCCGTCGGCGGATTCGTTTTCGCGTTCGAGCGCGGCGCGTCTGGCCTCGGAATCGGTGTACATGGAGCGGAATTTGTAGAAATAGAACGGCCGGCCGAACTGGCCGATCCGGACCTGACGGTAAATAAGGGGGCCGGGGGAATCGAGCTTGATCCAGATCGCGACCGCGGTGAAGAGCGGCAGCAGGAGGATGATCGCAGCAAGACTGCCGGCCACGTCGAGGCCGCGCTTGAAAAACCGGTCTGCGGTCACGCGGAGGACATGGCAGCGGATCTTCAACCGGGTGCGCAGATCCGAGGTAAAGCGGGTCTGCGCTTTCAGAGGGGCGGAAACACGGCGGATCTCCGCCTGAAGGTCGGCGGCATGCTCCGCATCCGCTTCTCCCGGCAAATGCCGGGACCGACTCCCTTCAAGTTCGACCGTTTCCGGGCCTTTCAGGCTCATCGCAGATTCCTCTTCTGACGCGTTCAGGCGAATGACCGGGCACAGGGGCAGGCGCGTCGGTCACGCTTCGCGCGCCGCGCTGATCGCCTCGTCCAGTTCGTCGTAAATATCGAAAATGCGGAAAGCCTTCGTGATTTCGAAGATCATTTTCGCACGCGGAGTCAGATTTGCCAGTTTCAGGGTACCGTTGAACTCCGTGCAGCTCTTCAGACAGAACACGAGCGTTCCCAGACCGGTGCTGTCCAGGTTCTCCATCTCGGAGAGGTCGAACACGAATTTGCGCTGGTTGGCAAAGAGCTCAAGGAATTTGGAGCGGAGCATTTCCGCATTTTCCGCGGAGAGATGGCCTTTGATCTGGATGATTTCAATTCCATCGTTTTCAAAGTTGGAAATTTCCATGGAGTATTTCTCTTCGTTTCGCTGTTTTCACTTTCGGCGCGCAGGATGCCTTAATTTAATATATATCCGTCTCCGTAAAAAATCAAACAGTTTTGTTCCTTTTTTTCCGTTTTATTCCGTTTTTTGTTTTTTCAGGTGTTTTCTGCAGAAAAGAAAGAACGATTATCCGATTGAAATGTCGAACGAAAACATCAATTCCATTTTTTCACAAATTTCATATTATAAATGACTAGCAGAAATACAAAATAGATTTTATGGGTCTGGAGTATTTCATTTAACTGTCGTAAAATCAAAGCGGATGATTGACAGGATCACGGCAGAAAAAACCGCCGTTCCACGGGGGATGACGGCGGTTTGAGATCAGGCTTTGCGATGCCGGGGCAAGCCAAGCCCGGCTCGTGCGGGCTCAGTCGTTGGGGAAGATCTCGTCGGCCTTCAGGATGCGGACCTTGCCGTACTTCCCAAGTTCGGCGAGATCGATCTGCTTCAGGTCGGCGAGCACGAGGATGATGTTCCGCTTGCCGGCGACGCGCCCGTTCGCCTGGTCGAGGTACTGGTCCATGCTCATCTGGAGCAGGCCCTCGTAAGCGGTCTTGCGCGACTCCTCCTTCAGGCCGAACTTCTTCAACGTCCTGCGGACGCCGTAGTAGTCCTCCTTCTGCACGCGGATATTGCGGAACTGCGACAGGAGGTTCTGGCGGGAGGATTCGAACGCGACGGGCGCGCCGGTCTCCGGGTGATTGAGCAGCTTCAGGACGCCGTCCAGCGAGGTGAAGAACTTGTCGTGCTGCGTGCCGATCGCGCCGTAGGACATGGAGTAGCCGTTGGGATCGCGTCCGGGGTTGGAGTAGCCCGCGCCCACGGAGTATGCGAGCGCCTGACGTTCGCGGAGCTCGTTCATGAACGTGCGGGATTCGAGCGTGGAGTAGATCTCCTCGAAATCGTAGGGCTTGACCTTGTTTCGGGCGTCGAGGCGCACGACCTCAATTTCGGCCTGGGCGGCTCCGGGGTAGTCGACAACGTAGACCACGTCCTCTTCGGGCTCGGCGGCCAGGAAGAACTTCGTCTTCGGGAAGGGCTTCGCGGCGTCGAAGGAGGCGAGGGAGGCGAGGAGCTCGCGCACCTCGGAATCCTTCGCCGGGCCGTAGTAGACCACGTCATGCGTGAAACTGCGGAGATTATGGATGCGTTCGACCAGCTTTTCGGGGTCGATCTCCTTCATCTTCGCGACCGGCAGGATGTCGGCGGAATAGTTCTCGGGGCCGCCGTAAATGGCATATCCGGCGGCCGCGGAGAGCAGGGAACTGCGGTTCGAACGGCGGTCGGAACGGCTCTTCTCGACAGCGGTGACGAGCGCGTCGTAGGATTCCCGGTCGGCCTTCACGTTCGAGATGACGTGGAGGAAGAGTTCGAGGGATTCCCTGAAGTTGCGCTGAAGCCCGCCGAGGGTGAACCCGCAGCGGTCGGTCTCGACGAACGTGCCCATGCGGGCCGCGAGTTTGAACCACTCCTGACGGAGCTCTTCGGCGGTGTACTTGTCGGTGCCGAGTTCGTCGATCCAGCCGAGGGCGAGCGCGAGCTCCTTGTCCATGCGGGAGCCGACGGGGAACTGGAGCGAGAGCGAGAAGCGCTCGTTGATGTCGTTTTCGGAGGTGAAGAGCGTCACGCCTGTGGAGACCTGGTCGGACTCGGCGGAAACGGGCTGCGAGAGGGGCGTAATGTGGAGATCCTTCTCGAGGTCGGCATAGACCGGGCCCTTCTCG
>JAFYBD010000131.1 GCA_017540385.1 Lentisphaeria bacterium | reverse complement strand
GGATGCGGTTTTCGCCCAGCAGCGGCACGATGTCCGCCACGGTACCGAGCGCGACGTAGTCCAGCACCTCCTGCATGTCGGTGGTGTAGCCGCCCTGCTTGTGGGCGCGGCCGTAGATCACGAACGCGTGGGAGAGCTTGAACGCCACGCCCACGCCGGCCAGATGCAGCAGGTCCTCGAGATTGTCGGGATCGACCTTCGGGTTGATGATGGCAAGCGCGTCGGGCAGCTCGTCGGCAGGTTCGTGGTGGTCCGTGATGATGACGTCGATGCCGAGTTCCTTGGCCTTCTCGACGGCCTCCGCGCTGTTGATGCCGCAGTCGACCGTGACCAGCACGCCGCATTTGCCGCCGGGGACAGTCTCCAGCGCCTTCAGCAGGGAATCGGGCGTGAACCCGTATCCGTCGTCGAACCGGTGAGGCAGAAACGATGTGACCAGGCCCCCGTTGCGTTCCAGGACCCACGACAACAGCGCCGTGGCGGTGATCCCGTCCGTGTCGTAGTCCCCGTGGATGAGGATACGCTCACGGTTCTGAATCGCCTGCCAAAGACGCTGGACGGCAGATTCGATGCCGATAAATCGAAACGGATCACTCAGATCGGCGAAGGTCGCGTTGAGATAGCGGCCCAGCGTCTCCGGGGTGATGCCTCGCGAGGCCAGATACAGCGCCACTGCACGTACCACACCTGACTCGCGTATCAATCTGTCAACAATGCTGTCTTTACCGTCGGAAGAACATCTCCATATTTTGTTGTCCATTGCCTTCTTCTTGTTATTTGTTACGAAAACACACTCTAAATATAACACAAAACAAACAAACATCAACCCGAAAAAGAAAAAAAGTCGCGTTTTTTTTCGTTTCGAGCTTGATTTTCCGCCTTCTGTGCGCTATAGTATTTACTCCGGCGGAAATTCTGCCGGGTTATGGTTGCCGACGTGGCGGAATGGCAGACGCGCTGCGTTCAGGTCGCAGTCCTTTCACGAGGGTGAAGGTTCAAGTCCTTTCGTCGGCACCACTTTTTTTCAGTTCGATGTTCGGGCGTTCTTCCTTTTTTTTCACGTTTCTCCTGCCGAATGTCTTCCTTGCAGCATCCCGGGATCAAGGTCCGGATCAGATTGATGTGCGGATTGTTTTTACTCATAAAGCACCCCGAAGGCCCGACAAAAACGGATGTTTCCCATGATCGACCGTGAAAAAAACACCCCCGCGAAAACAGCCGGATCGTTTCGGATCCTGCTTTACCCACTCCTACTGGTCATCCTCGGGGTGCTGACCCATGTCTTCACCCTGAACTGGGAGCAGCCCTCTCCGTACGAGCATGTGCTCGATTCCGTCGTTCCCATGCCCGGCCTGACGGCGCAGGAAATGTTTTACGCCGGCGCCATGGCCTACGGTCCGTTCCACTACGTCGTCCTGGCGCAGGCCGCACCCGGCGGCGGACGCGACCTGACGGAAACGGATCCGGCGTACACGGCTCTTTCGGGGAAGCGGATCCTCACATTCCGGTCCGTCGCAGCCGTCATGAGCATCCTGCTTGCGCTGGCCCTTTATCTCATCGCCCGTTTCTGCGCCGGTCTTCCGGAATTCTGGAGTTTCGCCCCCGCTTCGGCTTTTCTGCTGCTGCCCGGCACTCTGTACTATTCGCACACCTCAAACATGGATTTGCCGTACTGTTTCTGGCTGGCATGGGCCGTGCTGGCCGCCGGACTCGCCTTCCGTGCGGAAAAAGCATCGAAACGGATTGGATTTTTCGGGTGGAACCTGGCTGCCGGAGCGCTGCTGGCATGCTCCTTCTGCACGAAGGATCAGGTCTACGCGGTTTGCGTGCTCCCGGCTCTGGTCTATGCCGTCCTCCGGTTCCGTTCCGCCGGCGAACGCACCGGATTCCGCCGTCTGCTTTACGCGCTGGCGCCTCATCTGCTCTGGGGTGTGGCGTTTGCCGCATGCACGGTCATGATCTATGGAGCCACCGTGGGACTTGACGGTGCACTGGCTCACTGGAAATTCATTTCCGGCGAAGGGAAAGACGATTATCTCCCAGCGGAAAACACGATTTGGTCACGGATCAAGCTGTTTTTCGATTCTCTGGCAGGGATCGGCGTTTTCCTGGATCCCGCGGGGCTGATCCTGCTCGCCGCGGCGATCCTGGGGTGGGGACTGACGATTTCTTCCGGCGGCGGAAAAGATCTCGTCAGGCGCGACGGCATACTCTGGCTCTACGGCATCTCCGCCATTCTCTCCCAGCAGATTCTGTTTTATCAGGTGGTCAGACGCTGTGATTTCCGCTATCATCTGCCGCTGCTGGCAATGGTCCTTCTTGTAGTCTTCTCCGGGATTCGCGCGGCTTTCCGGAAGAGGCCGGGACTGGTGAAGGGGATCCTGATTCTCGCCTTCCTTCTGCAAGGCGCAGCGGCCTGCCGGTTTCTGGTCAATCTGAAAACGAGTCCGCTGACCCGGCTGGCGACCGAAATGAAAGAAATGCCCGAGCTGAAGATCTGCTGCCTTTCCGCCGCCCGCGGAAACTTCTACTGCTTGTCACCCGGCGGCGATTATTCCCGGATCGCCACCGTCCGCAGCTGGATCGGTCCGAGTTACGGACGACTTCCCCCGGATCAGCTCATGGAGGCTGAAAACGATCTTTTCTCCTGTTTCTGGCTGGATGCCAAGGTCATCCTCATGCCCGCGGATTCCGACCTTGATCCCGCATTTCTCCAGGTCTTTTCCCGGCAGGACCGCATCGAATGGCGTTGCCCCGGGCCGCGCCTCTCCTTCTGCCCCGTCGGACCAAAAGAACTCTGCCTGCTGCCGAAACGGAAGGACGCCCCGTCTTTCCGGGCGGCGATGGAACGCGGCCTTTTCGCGGGTTTTGCGGAAAGATCGGCGGAAGATCAGCTTCTCACCCTGACCTTCCTGCTCCGGGAAAACCACAGCGTCTCCCGGGATATGCTGGCGGCGCTGGGAGCCATCCTGAAGCCTTTCTCCATGCCGGACGTGCGAAAAGCGGATATTTCCCCCGGTTCGCTAGCCGTTGCCGGGGACGCCTACGAATCGGCCGGACGGCATGAAGACGCGGAAGCGGTCCGGAGATTTCTGGCGTCCCATATGCCCGCGCAGGAAGGGACCTGACAGAACTGCCGGCGAACGGCTGTCAGGCTTCGCTTTCGCTTCCGGGCCGCACCACGCCTTTTCCGCCGTGCCCCCCGCGGGACGAAAAAGGACGGAACCCCAGGCGGACTCATCATCAAAAACCGCCCGAAATCCCGTCCGATTGCTATCGAACTGCCGTTTATCAGTTATTCATTCGCGAAGATCTGGAATCCCGCATACGCGTCGTTGCCGTGTTCGGTGATGTCCAGGCCCTTCAGTTCCTCCTCGGGGCTCACGCGCAGTCCGACCGTCTTCTTCAGGGTCAGGAACGTGATCAGGCCCAGGACGAACGCCCATCCGCCGTAGGCCGCGATGCCCAGGAGCTGGACGCCCGTGGCGTGGAATCCGCCGCCGTAGAAGAGGCCGGTATTCGCGTCGGCGATCTTCAGCACGCCTTCCGCGCCGAAGAGACCGCAGGCGAGCGTGCCCCATATGCCGTTCACCATGTGCACGCTGACCGCGCCGACCGGATCGTCGATCCCGATGCGGTCGATGGTGAGCACGCTCAGGACCACGAGCACGCCTGCGACCGCGCCGATGATCAGCGCGCCAATGGGCGTCACGATGTCGCACGGGGCGGTGATGGCCACCAGGCCTGCGAGCGCGCCGTTCAGCGTCATGGAGGCGTCCGGCTTCTTCAGGACGAGCCACGCGGTGAACATGGCCGTGAGGGTGCCGGCGACCGCGCCGAAGTTCGTGATCAGGGCCACCCGGCCGATGTCGCCGTTGCCGGCCACGGTCGATCCGGGGTTGAACCCGAACCAGCCGATCCAGAGGACCAGCACGCCGATCGCCGCGAACGCGATGTTATGGCCGGGGATGGCATGCGGTTTCCGGTCCGGGCCGTACTTGCCGATGCGGGGTCCGAGCACGATCGCGCCTGTGAGCGCCAGCCAGCCGCCGACGCTGTGCACGACCGTGGAACCGGCGAAGTCGTGGAAGTTCAGGTCGGCCAGCCAGCCGCCGCCCCACGCCCATTTGCCCGCGATCGGGTAGATGAAGAGCGAAATAATCGCGGAGTAGATCAGGTAGGACCGGAACTGCGTGCGTTCGGCCATGGCGCCGGACACGATCGTCGCGGCCGTGGCGCAGAACATGGTCTGGAAGAACATGTACGTCCAGTTCCAGTCGTCGCCCGTGCTGAAAATGTCCATGAAGAAGCCGTCGGTGCCGATGAAGCCGAACTTCGTGGCTCCGAACATGAACGCCGAACCGATGATCCAGAAGCAGACGGAGCCGATCACGAAGTCCATCACGTTCTTCATCATGATGTTGCTCGTGTTCTTCGCCCGCGTCAGCCCGGCTTCCACCAGGGCGAACCCGGCCTGCATCACGAAGACCAGGATGCCCGCGATGAGCGTCCAGACGACGTTCAGATTGACCTGCACGGCCTCCACCGCTTCCATCGTGGCGGGGGCGTTGTTTTCTTCCGCGGCCGTTGCTGCGAACATCACGCCGCACATGGCCAAAAATGTAAAAATCGTTTTCATGTTCACCTCAATTTCTCTTATCCGATCGCTTCCGGGCCGCGTTCGCCCGTGCGGATGCGGATGCACTCGTCCATGGGCAGCACGAATATTTTGCCGTCGCCGATATGGCCGGTCCGCGCACCCTCGCAGATGCCCTCGATCGTGGTCTCGACGAAGTCGTCGTTCACCGCGATGGCCAGGCGGACTTTCTTCAGCAGGTTGACTTCCCTCAACGCGCCGCGCCACATCTGCGAATAGCCTTTCTGCTGACCGCAGCCGAGCGCATTGGTCACGGAGATCTTGAACACACTGCGGGCATACAATGCCTGCTTCACCGGATTCAGCCGGTCGGGCTGAATATAAGCAATTATCAGTTTCATTACGAACCTCCTTCGTTCGTGGGGTTATGCCTGGTGAAAGCAAGTCCCATGCCAACTTTTATTCGAGCTCAAAAACACCCTTTTTGACACAAAAGAATATTTCACGGAATGTAAAACATGACATCCCGTGAAAACAGATAATGGATAAAAACGGAGGCGGAAACGGAGGCAAAAACGAGGGCCGGACGGGGTCGGGATTACATTTTAGAGATACCCTTTAAGGATACCCGGCGAAGTCCCTTTTTTTATTGTGCAAACAGCCGGAAGGGGCCGGTTTTGAGGCGAGAAGCCCCTGCTTCAGGTCGATGGGAAGGGATCGAGGAGGAGCATGGAGAAATTGTACAGGCCGTGAATGCACGTGGCCAGGGCGAACCACGGGAACGCATCCGCGCGGACGGTATTGCCCTGGACCAGCCCCTTGAATTCGACGATCTTCATGCCGGGGATCGTTTCGGTGTTGACGATGATCATGATTCGGTTCCTTGCAGTGTGATTTTGCGGTTGCGGAGGATCACGGCGACGATCAGGACGCCCCAGAAGACGCAGAAAACCGCCGATGCGACGAAGACCGGCACCCAGCCGATCGTGAAGACGAGCGTGAGGGCGAGCGCGGTCACGATGCCGCCGCCCATGAAGGGCTCGTGAAGAAGCTGTTTGTACCCGAACGCGGCGGTCGCTTCGGTCTTGCTCTCCGGGTCGACCGTGCGGAGCAGCAGGAGCCCGGTCGCGGTGACGCCGAGCGACTGTCCGAAATCTGCGATGGCGCGTTCGAACCAGGCGTTGCGGAAGAGTTTCGGCGCCACGAAGACCACCATCACGACCGACAGGATCGTGCCGGAGCTGAGGAGGATGAGCAGCGGGAGCCAGTTCTGCAGCACCACTTCGATGCGGATCGTGGCGATGGCGGAAATGACGAGGAAATCGAGCGACGCGCCGGAGATGCGTTTCATCTGGTTGCCGTCCACGAGCGTGGCGAAGCGGAGTTTCTGGAACGCGTGCTGGATGATGAGGCCGCCGATCATGCACAGGGGAAAGAGCGGGAACCCGGAGAAGATGCGGATGGAAGCCTTCGGGAAGAGCGCGGTTTCGAGGTGCTGGAAACCGAAGAGGATCGCGTAGCCGATCGCCACGGCCACGCCGATCAGCGCGCAGTGCCACGCGAGCGAGTCGATGGAGTCGCACACGACCGTCTGACGCCCCGCAGGAGGCTGTTCGCGCCGGCGGTAAATGCCGCGCAGATGGAGCCGGTCCATCTCATCGAGCGGGACGTATTCCTGCACGTAGCCTTTGCGGCTGGCCCAGTTCACCAGGACCATGCCGACCACGATCGCGATGATCATGCCTGCCGTGGCCATGGTGTAGCCCAGCGCCACGCCGTCGCTCCAGCCGTAGGAATCGAACACCTCCGCCATGCCGCCGACCGTGCCGTGTCCGCCCTCGAGCCCGATCTCCAGCAGATTGCCGAACGCAGGGGAGACGCCGAAGAGCGGCATCAGCACGAATCCGGTGAGACCGAGCCCGAGCACGTACTGGCCCCAGGCGATGAACTGGCCGAAGCACAGCTGCGGGAACGCCACGGCGGCCATGCGGCTGAACTTCGGCGACTTCACGCCCAGGAAGAGCGCCGCGAAAACCACGTTGATGAGGAACCGCGGCAGCTTGCCGATGGAGTCGAACACCTCGGCAGGGACCAGCGAGGGGAAGCACTTGAAGACGACGAGCGCCACGGCCCCGCCGATGATCGAGCTCGGCAGGTAGAGTTTCTGCAGGATCGGGATGTAGACGCGCAGGCACTTCCCGAGGACCAGGAAGAGCGAGAGCGTGCAGAAGACCAGTACGGCGGTCATGGGCGATTTCCGGGGCGCGCGGTTACTTCACGGGTTCCGTGACGCCTTCCTTCGTCTGCGTCAGCGGCTTGACCGTGCCGTCTTCGTTGAAGAAGAGCTCGTCCACGCACACGGAGCGGCGCAGGCCCTGGCCCTTCTGACCGTCGCGGTCGAGCGTGCCGTTGTGGTAGAAGAGGAACGTGCGGCCCTTGAAGTCGATCACGCCGGGATGGATCGTGAAGCTGTTCTTCGCCGCGCCGGTGACCTGACCGCGGAACGTCCACGGGCCTTTGAGGTCCTTGGCGGTGGAGTAATTGATGACTTCGCCGCCGCGGCCCATGCCGGGGTAGAAGTTATAGTAGAGGCCGTTGCGCTTGTACAGCCAGGGGCCTTCGGTGTAGTTCTGCATGCCGGTGTCGGTGATCTCGCCATCGAGCTCGATCATGTTGTCCTTCAGCTTCGCGACGTAGTTGTTGGTGTGGCCCCAGGAGAGCCACGCGGTGCCGTCGTCGTCGATCAGCACGGTCGGGTCGATGTCGTTGCCGGAGGTCATGTCGTCGGTGATGACCGGCTTTTCAACGGGCTTGAACGGGCCGACGGGGGAATCCGCGATGGCGACGCCGATGGAGTTGCCCTGGCCGTTCTTGTTGCCGTAGGTCACATACCAGTAGAACTTGCCGCCCTTTTCGACGACCTGCGCCGCCCATGCCACGCCCGCGCGGCCGTTCGGGAACTGTTCCGGCTTCAGCAGCACGCCGTGGCTGGTCCAGTGAACCATGTCGGTCGTGGAATAGCAGCGCCACGCGGCGATGTTGTAGTTGCCGGGGAGGCCGTTCTGCTCGCCGTCCTTGTAGATGTCCTGGCCCGTGTAGACGAACAGACGGTCGCCGACCACCAGCGGGGCGGGGTCGCACGTCCAGGCATCCGTGAAGATCGGGTTGCCCGAGGGTTCCAGCGCGGTGCCGGGATAGTCTTTCGTGTCGGCGGCGGGGAGAGCGGTCGCGAACATAGCAAAAGCCGCGATGGCTCCTGCGAGGAGGAAAGTTTTTTTGTTCATGTTCAACCTTTGGTTAATAATGTTTGTAAGGGGTGAAACGGTTGTGTCTGAGCTCAAAATGCCGGAAAATAGGCATTTTCGACCATAATGTACCCCCGTGCGCACGCAATGTCAAGGCGCTTTTTCGGAATTTTTCGGAAAAAGGAATGTTTTTTATTCAATTCCGAAAGTAAGTTGCAGAAAAAGGAGTCCCGGACTTCGGAAATCCGGAACTCCATGAAATGTACGCCGCTTTTCCCGCGGCATCCTGTTGCCGTTTACTTCAGCTCCACGTCGAACTGGGCAGCGGGCAGTCCTTCCCTGCTGTAGAGATTGCCCATCGGGAAGCCCCGGTAGGCGTAGCGGATGGCGGTCGGCGCGGGGACTGCCTTGCAGGAAACGACTACGGAATCCTTGCCGACGATGTGAGCATCGTCCGCCCAGTGCCAGTTGCCGGAGGCGTCGCGCAGCGCGAAATCCTCGAGCTCGCTGTCCGGGCTGCACCGCGTGTATTTTTCGTTG
>JAFYBD010000130.1 GCA_017540385.1 Lentisphaeria bacterium | reverse complement strand
GACGTCGCCCTCGAACTCGAACGTGATGTATTCGTCCCGGCAGGATTCCACCAGTTCGACCACCTCGCGGAGGTTGTGCACCTTTTTCCCGTTGATGGAGTCGAGCACCATGGAATCGAAGTTCTGATACCCGACGTTGACCTCGTCGCCCAGCACCTGGGTCAGCACGACCACGTTCTCGTCCGGCGAATCCTTGACGTCTCTCAGCTTTTCGACCATCTCCATCGGCGGGGTGCTGCCGCTGAAGGTCAGGAGATAGCTGGACGTGAGGCGCGTAAACACCAGGCCGCCGATGATGAAGTATTCCGGGCGGCGGTCGTACAGGTACGGCTCGACCTGGTCGTGCGTCTTCTCCACGGGCATGTCGAATGTCAGAACTTTTCCGTCGCGGAGCAGTTCCACCTTGACGGTCTCCCCGATCTGCTTGGCGGAGATCACCGTGCTGAAATACCGCGGCTGACCGTCCGCGAGACGGATGTTGCCGTTGTTCGCGACCTTCTTCCCGTCGATGGACAGGATCACGTCCCCCGCCTTGAGGCCGTTGTCGCCCGCTTCCTTGTAGACCTTGCGGACGAGGATACCGGTCTGATCGGGCGTCATCTTCAGGAACGCGCGGGTGTCCGGGTTGTCCAGCGGCAGGTACAGGAATCCGAGGCTGCCGAAGCCGTCCACCTTGCCGTCCTTGATGTCGTCGAAGAAGTGGCTGATGATCTCGTACGGGATCATGTATCCGAGGCTTTCGCCGCGGCGGCTGCCCTGGAACGCGATCCCGACGACTTTGCCCTTGTAGAAGACGGGGCCGCCGCTGTTGCCGGGGTTGATGGACGCGTCGATCTGCGCCGTGAGCAGGTTCTTGTCCGAGTGGGCGTAGCTCCGCACCTCGACCCGGGAGATGATGCCCTGCGTGAGAGAGAGACCGTCGCCGCCGATCGGGAAACCCGCTGCGATCACCATGGACTGCGGCGGCGGGGTCTCGGCGAACTCCATCGGCGTGATGTCGGAGAAAAACGCGGGATCGTCCACGGTAAGCAGCGCCAGGTCGCACTCGTGATCGACGTATTTGACCTTCGCAACGAAGAGCGTATCCTCGTTCTGCTTGCGGACCGTGAGCAGCGTGCTGTCGGCGACGTTGTGGGCGTTCGTGAGGATCTGATTGCCCTGGACCACGACGCCGGAGCCGGAACTGGACTGAGGGGTCCGGTTCTGCCACGGGAGCAGATAATTCGGGACGGTGGAGACGGTTTCGATGCGGACGACGGCGTTCAGCGGGTCATTCTGGGGGACTTCTACGTCCTGTGCGAAAGCCGCGATGCCGCAGCAGACTGTCAGGGTGGCGATAAGGAGTTTGTTCATGGTGGATGTGGAGGTTGAATTGGTTTGAAAAGTAAGATTATTGTCGGTGACATGCTGTTAGACACCGTCCGCGCGCATTTGTTCGACACATTCAGGCAGAAAATTCGGCCCCGGGCGAATCAGCGGCTTTGCGGCGGCGAACCGTGTCCCTGCCCGCAGGAGGGGAGTTTTTCGCCCTCACCCGTCCATGATGTGCAGGGTGCGGAGTTCGCGGTCGCGGATGGAGCCCTGCACCTCGAACGCGTGGGGTTCGAGGTAGGCGTCGTCGCAGGCGCTGAGCCCCTGCCCCCGCAGTTCGGCGGCGATCTTCGCGCAGACGGCCTCGATCCGGTCCGTTTTCGTTTCGGGCGGATCGGGCCGGGTCAGCAGCGCTTCGAGCTCGCCGGAACATTCCGCCAGGATCGGGAGCCCGCGCATCGCGCGGAACACCCATTTGTAATACGGCGCGAACCGGCGGTTCAGCAGGAACACCATCTGCGCGGCGTGCCGCACGAATTCGTCCAGGGCCAGCGCGGCCGCACCGGGTTCGCCGTGCTTCAGACATCGAGGGTAATTGTACTGCCCGCTCTGGGCCATGAAGACCGCGCGCGCCGCGATCTTTTTCCGGCGGACGTCCTCCGGCATGCCGGTGCGGATGACCTCGCGGATGCCCGAAAACGCGCCCAGATCGTCGCGGAAGACCGCGCCGTTCACGGCTTCGGCGAACGCGTGGTCGGGGGTATGGAGCCATTGCCGCCAGTCCTGCGGCGCGCCGGGGAATCCGAGGTGGCGGCGGTAGAACGTCCCAATCGTCATCACGCCGTGTTCCGCCTCGCCGAGCTCGCTTCCGGCGGTCGTTTCGGCGCCGCCTTCCGGCGGAAACTCCTTCCTCAACTTCGCGTAGGCGCGTTCGAGCCGGAACCCGTAGTCGCGTTCGTCCTCGTCCGGGATCCACAGGCAGAACCCCGTCACGAAATCGTGGTCGCGCGAGACTTCGTCGTCGAATCCGAAGCACTCGGACCCGTGCCCGGCGCGGCCGACCGCGATGCGCCCGACGACGTCCCCGAACTCGCGTTCGAGCATCGGCGCCCCGGCCGTCTCGTACCACCTGCGTGCGACCTCAAGCCCCTGCATAATACTCGTCCGCCCGACGGTTGAGTTCCGCCTCGAATTCCGGCCGTCCGAGGGGACCGAACGCCGACGCGCATTTGCGGCAGGTGTGGGCGTAATAGCCGTCATGAACCGCCGCGGGATCGTCGAAACACGCCTCCGCGGCGTCGAGTTCGGCCGCAATCCGGGCGTCGTCGCCGGCCTCCGCCGCATACATCTGCGCGAGGTTCACATGCGTCACGGCGGCGTCCATCAGATTGCCGCACGCCTTCAGCACGTCCAGCGCCTTGCGGTAATACGCCTCGGCGTACTTCGCGTCGTGCTTCGCGGCATACGCGGCCGCCATGTTGTTCAGCAGCCCGGCGAAACGCCAGTCGTTCGGGTCGAGGTGCGCGCCGTAGCAGCGGAACGCCTCCTTGTAATACTTCAGCGCCTCGTCGAGCTCGCCGAACGCCTGAAGCGCGGTCGCGCCGTTGATGAGGATCGTTCCGGCGGAAACGCTCCCGGAGATGCCGAGTTTCGCGAGCAGCGTGAATCCGTCGCGGACGGCCTCCAGGCCGCGCTCGCGGTCGCCCTGCATCCGGTAATGCCCCATCAGCTCGCTCAGGATGCTCAGTTCGCCCTCGCGGTCGCCGATCCTGCGCGCCTCTTCGCGCCACTTGCGGAGGTGTTCGCCGAGCTCGAACGTCCGCTCCTGATTGAACAGCTGGTCACATTCGGCGATGATCTCGCGCATCGGGATCCTGCCCGGACGGTTGCGGTGCGGCATGCCGGGGGCGTCCCCCGCGCCGTTCCCGTGCGTGAACTCCGCCCCGGGTCCGCTGCCATGTCCGTGGTCGTGTCCGCAGTCGTCGTGGCCGCAGCCGCAGGGTTCCTCCAGCGGGCAAACCGGCTCCAGATAATCTTCCCGTTCGATCGTCATCTCGCGCTCCTTGTTTGTTGTCGCCCTAAAGGGCATCTCTAAAAATTCGGGCGGATGGATTATCAGCGTATGGATCAAAAGGCCAATGCAGGAAGATTTGAGCGTGGCTGCCTGATGGTAACCACCGAAAATCCTGCCAGTTGGACTTTGCCGGACGCGAAAAGCCGCCGAAAACCAATTTTCAGAGGTGCCCTAAAGATACCACAGGTTCGAACCTTTGTCAACCGGGCACGGGAAAAAAAGTCGGCGGAAACGCGTCACGGATTCGCCATCAGCGACCGCCCCTTGTGCCTGCGGCTGAACGCGATGAAATCGTGGATGAACCGCTGGTCGCCGGACGCCGTGCAGATGAAGTCCACGCGGCGGAAGAGTTCGCCCTCGGTGAAACGCCCCGTCTGGAGCACGCCGGCCTTCAATTCGTTCTCCACGGCCAGGTCGGACACCACGCTCACGCCCGCTCCCGCCTGGACCAGCGTTTTCACTGCGTCGAGCGAGCACACCTCGGTCACGTCCGCCGGGTCGGGTTCCGGCAGGCGGTGTTCACGCAGGAAACGCCGCAGCGGCGACTGCGCGCCCCACATCGTCTCGTCCAGCACGAACTTGCCGCCGCAGCGGATGTAGTCGCCCAGCGAGAACGTCCGGCGTTTGCGGTAGCCCGGCGCGAAGACCGGCACGAGGCGGTCCGTGCAGTACGGTTCGGAGAGGAAATAGCCGCGGTCGTACGGGGCGTCGGTCAGCGCGAGCACGATCTCGCCGGAGGCCAGCATGCGGTGCAGCGCGTCCGGCCGTTCGATCTTCAGGTGCAACCGACAGTCCGGGTGTTTCTTCTGATAGATCGCGGTCATCCCGATCAGCAGGAAACTCCCCGCAGTGGCCGTGCCGCCGATCAGGTACGGCCGCATGCCCTGACGCGCGCTTCGCACCTTCCGCAGGACGTCCGCCTCCAGCGCGAAGAGGCGTTCGCACTCCACCTTCAGCATTTCCCCCGCGGGCGTGAGCTGCACGCTGCGCCCGGTCCGCAGAAACAGCTTCACGTCGAGCTCGCGTTCCAGGTTCGCGATCTGCTTCGTCACGTTCGGCTGCGTCATCCCGGACAATGCGGCGGCTTCGGTGAAATTCCCCACGGCGGCGGCCGTGCGGAAGATCTTCAAACTCTGTTCGATCATGATGGCGTCTCCTGTTCGAAATGGCCGACAAATATTCGCATCAATACTATACACCCATAACTAACGGTTATCAAATCATATCGATTCATTATTTTTATTTTTCCGTCGCGCGGGGTATATTATTCTGTATCAAATAACATCCCGTTCGAACCCCCTCCCCCGCAGAAAGGTGCCGCACCATGAACTCCGCCCCGACGATCCACCCCCTGATCCAAAAAGCTTACGCCGTCCTCGACGGACAGCCGCTCGACAAAAACGACGCGCTCGCGATCGCGAACGACATTCACGGAGCCGACCTGCTCGACCTGGTCTCGCTCGCGAACAAAGTGCGCCTGAAATTCGCGCCCGCGCTCCACTCCTGCTCCATCATCAACGCGAAATCCGGCAAATGCCGCGAAAACTGCCGGTTCTGCGCCCAGAGCTCATTCCACGGCACCGGGATCGACACCTACCCCGTGCTCGCGCCGGAGGAGGTCCTGAAGGCGGCCCGCGAAGCCTACGACGAGGGCGTGAGGACGTTCGGCTACGTGACCAGCGGGCGCGGCTGGAGCAAACCCGACGCAGACTTCCGGACGATCCTCGACACGCTCGACCTGCTTCACCGCGAACTCCCGGACATGTATCTGTGCGTGTCGCTCGGCATCCTCTCGGAGGAATGTGTGAAGCTCCTCGCGGAACACCACGCGCAGCGCTACAACATGAACCTCCAGACCAGCCCGGCGCGTTACGGCGAACTCATCGCGACCACGCATACCATCGAGGAGAAACTCGACACGATCCGCCTCCTGAAACGCTACGGGATCGCGAACTGCACGGGGGGCATCTTCGGGCTCGGCGAGACGTGGGAAGACCGCGTGGATATGGCGTACGCGATCCGGGAGCTCGACGTGGAGGCTTCGCCGCTTAACATCCTGCTGCCGATCCCGGGGACGCCGCTGGAACACCAGTCGCTCACGACGCCCGCGGACGCCGCCAAGACGTTCGCGATCTTCCGCCTCGTGAACCCGACGAAGATGCTCAAATTCTGCGCCGGACGCGAGACGGTGATGAAGGATTATCAAGGGCTCCTGATGCTGGCCGGGATGAACGGCCTCATGACCGGCGGCTACCTCACCACCCGCGGCCGCGACGTCGGGCAGGACCGGGCGTTCGCCGCTTCGCTCGAAGGATTCGGCGGAAAGGACTGAACATGGCCGGCATCGTTTACTTCGTCTCCGGCATCGACACCGGAGTCGGCAAGACCGTCGCGACCGGCGCGATGGCGCGGTTTCTGCTCGGGCGCGGGATCTCCGTCGCCACGGTCAAGCTCGTGCAGACCGGTTGCCGCGGATTCTCCGAGGACCTGGAGGCGCACCGGGCCATCATGGGCGTGAAACCTCTCCCCGAGGACGCCGAGGGACTTACCGCCCCGCAGATTTTCGAGTTTCCCGCCTCGCCGCACCTCGCGGCCTCGCTCGAGGGCCGCACGGTCGATACGGCACGCATCGCCGACTGCGTCCGACGGGTCGCGGCACGGTATGCCGTCACGCTGGTCGAGGGGGCGGGCGGGCTTGCGGTTCCGCTTACGCCGTCGCTCCTGACGGTCGATTTCGCAGCCTCGCAGGGCTGGCCGGTCATCCTGGTGTGTTCCGGCAAACTCGGCGCGCTGAATCACGCCCTGCTCTCCGTCGAGGCGCTCAAGACACGGAACATGCCGCTCGCCGGAGTCGTTTACAATTACTGCCCGGACGCCGATCCGGTCATCGACGCGGACACGCCGGTCATGATCTCGCATGCCATGGGACGTGCCGGTTACGCACCGTCCGTCGTCCGGCTCGGCAGATGGGACGTCACGTCCGGGCGGGAGACGGCCCTGCCCGATTTCACCCCGATCTTCCGGGAGGCGCTTCATGAATCTCGCGACTGACCGCGCCAATCTCTGGCACCCGTACGCTTCGGCCGTCAAACCGCCTCCGGTGCTGGACGCCGCGACAGCGGATGGCGCATGGATCGTGCTGGACGACGGCACGCGCCTCATCGACGGCATATCCTCCTGGTGGTGCGCGGCATACGGCCACGCCTGCCCGACGGTCGTGCAGGCCATCCGGGAACAGGCCGCGAAACTGCCGCATGTGATGTTCGCCGGGCTCACGCACGAACCCGCCATACGGCTCGCGGAACGCCTCAACCTCGTGATGCCGCGCGGGCTCAACCGGTATTTCTACGCCGATTCCGGGTCCATCGCGGTCGAATGTGCCATGAAGATGGCAATCCAGTACCAGGCCGCCACAGGTCACCCCGGACGCCGCAGGATCGCCGTGTTGAAGGGCGGTTACCACGGCGACACCGTCGGTGCGATGTCCGTGAGCGATCCGGGGGGCATGCACCGCATCTTCCGGGGGCTCCTGCCGGAACAGTTCTTCGCGGATCGCCCCTCGTGCCGGTTCGACGCCCCCTGGGACGAAGCGTCGTTCGCCCCGATGGAATCGCTGCTGGAGGAGCACGCCGGGGAAATCGCCGCAGTGATCGCCGAACCAGTTTTTCAGGGCGCGAACGCCATGTGGTTCTATCACCCGGAATACCTCCGCAAGCTCAGAGAAGCCTGCGACCGGCACGGCGTCCTGCTCATTTTCGACGAAATCGCCACGGGATTCGGCAGGACCGGGCGGACGTTCGCATCGGATTACGCCGGCGTCCTGCCCGACATCATGACCGTCGGGAAGGCCCTGACCGCGGGTTCGGTTTCGCTGGCCGTGGCCGCCGCATCCGACCGCGTCGCGGAGCCGATCGACGTTTTCCTGCACGGCCCCACGTTCATGGCCAATCCGATCGCCTGCGCCGCGGCCGCCGCATCCGTCGAACTCTTCCTCTCCCGGGACTGGGGCGCGGAAACGGCGCGGATCGAACGCCGCCTGAAGACCGCGCTGGCTCCCTGCCGGGCGTGCCCGAACGTGAAGGACGTCCGCGTGCTCGGGGCGGTCGGCGTGCTGGAGGTCGAACGCATCCCCGACCCGGAAACGACGCGGAAGATCGCGCTGGAAACCGGGGTTTGGCTCCGGCCTTACGACCGGTTCGTCTATACCATGCCGCCGTTCATCACGGACGACGCCGGGATCGACCGGATCGCGGAAGCCATGAGGGCGCTCGCCGATGCCGTCTGACCTCTTTTCCCTCAAAATGAGGGCCGCGGCAGACGGCCGCCACATCTCCGGCGCGGAGAAAATCGTCGCGCCCGAAGACCTCCCCGTTCACATGCGGTGTCTGCTCGAACGCGCCCTGCACCACGCCAACGGCGAGCCGGATTTCATCAATTTCAAGCTCGAACGCCTCTCGGCCGGGTCCATCCTGCATCTCGACGCACTCCCGGTGCGTTCGCTCGCCGCCGACACGCCCGAAGACGGACTCGCACGGATGCGCGATCTGCTGGCCTCGCTCGGGATCGCACGCGCCGGGGAAATCGTCGGATTGCTCCGGGGGCTTCGCGGCATGAGGGGAGCCGCGCTGCTCGACGCCGACACGCTCGAACGCCTCGACTCCGATCCCTCGCGCGGGGTCCGCGCGACCGTGATGGATGCGGCCCGGTCACCCTCCGAAACGCCATCCTCCGCTGCGAAGAATCACTACGCCGAGGCCATGGTGCTGGCCGCGAAGGTCGCGAACGCCCCGGGGATCGTCGCGGAACTCTGCATTTC